>NZ_AZSN01000118.1:0-11614 GCF_000576225.1 Methylibium sp. T29-B
ACGGCGGGCCGCGCCGAGGGGCGCGGCGGTGCCGAAATCGACGCCAGCACCTTCAGCGCCTGCTCCGAGTGACGCGTCGGCACGAACAGGTGATCGTGGTGGTAACCCGCGACGACGTTGCAGGGGATGTCGGCGTCGGCCAGCCGGCCGGTCAGCGTCGCGATGAAACCGACGGCGTCGAGTGCCGAATGCACCGTGAGGGTGATGAGGTGCGACTCGAAGACATAGGGCACGGCCGAGTCTTCGGCCTGGGCTTTCTCGACGATCGCGGTGACTCCCTCGGCCTCGCGAAAAGTGCAGATCGGCTCCAGGCCAGGTGGGATGCGGAAGTCCGGAAAACTGCAGTAGACGAAGGTCTCGGGGTGCAACTGCGGGGCCATCTCGCGCCGCAGGGTATCGAGGTCGCGTTCGCCACTCATCCGGGGCTCTCCTTTGCGTGTGTGGGAAGGCTGGTTTCTGTAACTGATTATGAGGACTCGACCAGGCTTCTCGCGATTCGCCGTCGCGGTTTAGCGAAGCTCACCGAGGGCCAAAGTTGCTAAACGTCCTCCGCGCGCCGTAGTGCGCTGCTAGCGTCGATACCCGGGCCTTTGCAGAGGCGTTTCCACTGGTGTGAAGCCGGTGGGGCGCGCGATGCGTTACCGCCCGGGGAAGGAGTTTCCGGACATGTTGACGCATTCGGAAGTCCTCGGGGACCAGTCGGAACTGCGCGCGCAGTTGCAGCGCGACGGCGGCGCGCACCGCGAGCTGCTGCGGCTGAACTGGGCGCGGCCCGTCGGCGACATTGCCTTCGATTGGGCCGCCATCCTGGCCGCGACGGCGGCGGTAGTGTGGATCGGGCTCGAGATGCTGCCGCTGGCGCTGCTCGTCGTTGCGAACCGGCAGCGCGCCCTGGGCAACATCCTGCACGATGCCGGTCATCGCAACCTCTGCCGAACGCTGCGCGTGAACGATGCCGTCGCGGGGCTGCTCGTCGCGCCTTTGGTGTTCGCGTCGCTCGAGAGCTATCGAGCGGACCACTTCAAGCACCACATGCAGCTCGGCGCCGCAGGTGGTGATCCCGACCTGATCGATCCGCCGGAAGCGCTGCCCCGCCATTGGCTGTCGAGCTATCTGCGCCAAGTCTTCTCGCTGCGGGCCTGGTGGGGCAACTTCTTCGGGCACCTCGGGGCCGTGGGCGTGTCATGGTCGGGCCGGGTGGGAATCGCGGCCTGGTGGTTTGGGGCGCTTGCGCTGCTGGTCGAGTTCGCGGGCGCGCAGTTCACGCTGACGTTCGTCGGGTTGTGGCTGCTGGCGCGGGCAACGGTCTTCCACCTGATCACGACACTGCGCGAGATGTGCGACCACTTCGGCCTGCGGCCGGGCGGCATCCTGAGCTTCACACGCGACATGGCCGTGCGCGGCCCTGCGCGCTGGCTGATCCACCCACGCAACAACGGCTATCACCTGAGCCATCACCTGCTGCCGGCTGTTCCCTACTACCACCTGCCGCGAGCGCATGCGCTCTTCCGGCGCCTGCCCGCGTACCGGGAGCATGGGACGGTCTGTGACGCGTACTTCGACGGGCCTACCGCGGTCGTCCGAGCCTGGGAGAGGGAGGCCAGATCATGACGACGCGGGTGCTCGGCACGCTGCAAGTAGCGGCGTTGCTGGTGTCGGCGAGCTATGGCATCGGCTTCCTGTTCGGGTCGGGCGAGATGGCGCTGTCGCACGGCATGGCGGGCGGTCTGTACGGTGTTGCGACAGCGCTGGGCATGCTGGCGCTTGCGACCTTCGCGGGCAGGTTGTGGAAGCTCGGCGTACCGGTCTGGGAACTGTTCGGGCAAGCCTTCGGCCAGCCGATCCAGCGCGCCGTCGCGTTCCTGTCCCTGGTCTGGATGAGCGGCGTGCTGGCGGCCCAGATCGCGGGTGGCGTCGCCATCGCGCGGGTGATCGGTCTGCCTGGGTACTTGTCCCAGGCGCTGGTGCTGGCGCTGATCCTCGGCGCCTCCCGGCTCGACCTGCGTGTCGCATCGCGCCTGTTCGCCGCCTGCCTGCTGGCGAGCGCGGTGGTGCTGCTTTACGCGCTGGCTGACGCGGGCGGCCTGGCGCTTTACGCGCAGGCGGCGCCACGGTTCGTGAGCGACCTCGGAGGATTCAGCACGTCCCGGCTGGTGTCCATCGTGCTGGCGGTCGGGCTGCTCGTGTGCCTGGGCGCGGACTACCACCAGTTCGTGCTGGCCGCGCACCGTCCGCTGGTTGCCGCCGCGGGCTGCGCACTGGCGGGCGTGGTCCTGATCGCCGTCGCCTTCCTGCCGCCGGCCCTGGTGCTGGCGCTGCGTGGCTGGGGCGAACTGGACGGGCTGACGGACGCGAAACAAGCGATCCCGTTTGCACTGGGGCGCGCGGCGGATGGGCTGTGGCCCGGATCGGCAGCGCTGCTGCTTGCCGCGCTGTCGACGGCGGCACTGGGTTCGGGCGCCGCGATCGTGCGTGCCATGGCCAGCGCGATGGCGGCCGCGGCGCCCGGCGCGCGCGATACGAACCACGTGGGCTGGTCAATGGCCGCGCTCGCCGCCGGCGGCCTGCTGGCCGCGCGCGGGCAGGGCATCGTCGAGACCATGGCGTCGGTGAACGTGGTCTACCTCGCCAGCGTCGGTTGGCTCTTCGTGCTGCTGTTGCGCGGAGCGACCCTTCCAGCGGGCCAGGCAGGCCTCGTGATGGGATCTGGATTGGCCGCGTCGGGTGCTGTCTACCTGGCAGGATGGACGGGCTGGATCAAGGGCGACGCCGACACGGTGTCGCTGATCGGAGGACTCGGTGTGTCGGCCATCGTGGGCCTGATCTGCGCGATGGGTGGGTCCAGGTCATTCGGCATCGGTGGCCTTCGGCGCTGAAGCTGCAGGCGGCTCCTGCGCCGCGCGCGGCAGCAGTTGGGCGTGTGCATGGCCGACGACCAGGTTCGTGATATCGCGCGAAAGAGGTGGCTCCAGTTCCCAGTGATGCCAGTGCAGGTTGACGAGCACCGGTTCATCGGGCGCGAGGTCGACGAGTTCGCCGCGCCCGGCTGCCGCGGCGGCCTGCAGGCTCGGCACCAACCCATAGCCGATCCCGGCGGCAACACCCTCCATCAGGATCATCGGCGAGGGCAGGTAGTGGCGCGGGTAGCGCTCCACGGCGAAGCCGAAGCGCCGCTTCAGGAAGTCGTCGTGCAGTGAATCCTTCCGATTGAACAGGATCGCCGGCGCGACGAGCACCGCCTGAACGTTCAGTCCGTTCGGAAAGTATTCCGCCGCAAAGGCCGGCGTGGCGTAGCAGCGGTACTCCATCGCGCCCAGGCACTCGGCCAGGAAGCCGCCCGCAGGTTTGTCGTCGGTCGAGACGCAGCCGATGACCTCGCCACGTGCAAGGCGCCCCGACGTGTGGTCCTGGTCGTCGGTGACGATCTCCAGCGCTACCTGCCGGCGCAGCAGCAGTTCCCACAAGGCGCGCGGAAACCAGGTCGCGAGCGAGTCGGCATTGACCGCGATGGCCAGCGGCACGGGCACATGCGGGCCGGCCTGGGGTTTCAGTTCGTTCAGCGTCGCGCCTTCGAGCAGGCGCAGTGCCTTGACGTGGCGCAGCAGGACCTCGCCTGCGGCAGTCGGCACGACGGGCTTCTCGCGAACCAGCAGCACCGTCGTCAACGACTCCTCGAGGGCCTTGATGCGCTGTGACACCGCGCCGCGCGTGATGTTGAGCAATGCCGCGGCGCGTTCGAAGCTCTGCGCCTCGGCCACCGTCGCGAAGGTTTCCAGCTGATCGCGATCGAGCATTCTTCTTGCCCCCTGTTCAGCGTTTCTGCGTGCCGACGAAACTCCCTAAACGCCGATCGGCCGCGACGCGTTCAACCTAGCATTTCGATACCGACGTTCCCAAGGAGTGGCTCGTTGATATTGGCGCAGGAAACGGCGCGACGTGCGCGCTCGGGTTTCACCCAGTAACTAAACCGCTAATTGCTTGCCATTGGAGATCGATGGACAGCGGTCGCCGTTGAATGAGCCAGTGCCGATACCTCTGGCCGGGCCGCGTGGTTTTGGCTGTCGGCGCAGGAATCTCTTGGGAACGATGGACATGTTCGACAGCAGTCGGAGGGCATGCCATGGAAGACGATGAACCAGGTTCCACGGGGGGCGCCGCGATACAGGCGGTGGCCATGCTGCGTGCGGTGATCGACGGCCGCACCTACGATTCGGTGGCCGCGGATTTCGGCATCACACGCACCGCCGTCGAGAGGCGCGTCAAGGCGGTCGCGATCCGCCTGTGCAGGGAAGTGGGCATCGAAGGCATGAACGACGGGGCCACCGCTTTCGTGCGGCGCCTGCGCGAGCGGCGCGAAGCCATCCTGCATGCCCTGGAACGATTCGAGCCGGTCGCGGGCCACGCTCCGAAAGGGGATCGGGTCGTGAGCGCGGACGAGATCACCCGGGCGGTGTTGCGCATCCGCGGCCGTAGCGCCCAGCCCGCGCGCGACGTGGCCTTGTTCTACACGCTGTTCGTCACCGGCGCGCGGCCCCTCGAAATCGTGCGGCTGCGCGTCGGCGACTACCTGCAGGCCGATGGCGCGGTGCGTCGAGAATCGGAACTGCCGGCGACCGCGAGCATCTCCGGCAAGTCGAGGCCGCTCTACTTCGCCAGCCGAAAGCTGGACGACGCACTGGCTGCCTACCTCGCAGAGCGAGTGGCTCGGAGCCACGGCGCGGGCGACTCCAATGCCTACCGCGGTCTCGATCCGGACAGCCCGTTGTTCCTGAGTGCGACGGGCGAGGGCTTCCGCATCACGCAGTACGGCGCCGAGGGTCGGCGGCGCTGCCTCTGCCGCCCGATCCTCGAGACCTACCGCAAGCTGTTCCGCTACGCGGAACTGGAGTGGGCGACACCGCTGTCGATCCGACGCACGGTGGTTGCTCGCCTGTATGACCGTGGCGCTGACGAGGAGCAGGTCGGTCTGGTGCTCGGCATCAGCGAACGCAGCGCGGTGCGCGAGCAGTTCCCACGGACCAGACCGAGCATGACAAGCCTGGTACAGGAACTGGTCTGAGGGCCCGTGCGCTACGGCCGTGGTCAAGTTGTTTGCCGTGGGTGCGGGATGAAGGCCTTCGTCGCGCACTTCCGCTACACCAGCGAGACGACTCGCGTCACCAACTGACGTCCTGAGAAGTGTTCTTATCAGGACGTCGTTTGGCGAAGATAAAACAGGGACGAGCTTTCAATCCGCTCCCAACAAGTGTTCCCGCCAGGGACGGGCACCGATGCAAGTGCATGAACGAGCCGCCAGTCAGAAACTCGAGCATGCGTCACTCGACCCGGGATAAGGCGAGACAACCGGACCGCCTGGGACCGCGGTCCGGCTGAAGGGCCCACAGCCACGGCCATCGTCCGCTGCTTATGGCCAGGCGCAACGGAGATTGGTGCGCTAGCAGGGCATCAAGGCATAGCGGGCATCGCAATTGCCGCAGCCAGTAACGGGATCGCGGACATGATTGACATCGCAACGGCCTTTGAAGCTCGGTTCGCGTTCGGCGCCTGCCGCTCCAGAGTGCCAGGCGACCACTGGGGCACGTTCGGAGCAGCAGGTTTGGCCCTCGAGGGCGGCCTCTTCATTGGCGACGGACCTCTTCCGCTCCGCGCGAGGTGCGGTCGTGACGGACCGACCAAGTGGCGGTGGCGAAGAGGGGACCCCGGCTCGAGTCCCGGCCCACGATGACCCCGAGACCCCGCAAGGGCCAAGCGCCCGACACGCTGTCGCGCGACGCGTTCGGCGAGCGTTTCCGGCAGCGCTTCGTCGATCCCGGATTCGATGCCGAGCGCCAGGCGCTCGAACGCCTGGAGCAGATCGCCTGGGAGGCCTACGACGGCGGGCGCAAGTCACCGCGCACGGTGAAGGCCGGTCCCGCCTTCGCCGATCCGCAGTTCGACCTGTCGCAGGAGTGGCTGGAGACGCACCGCCGGCTGCAGGAGGCGCAGCAACGCTGGGCCGCCGGCGCTACCGCGTCGCGTGTGCTGCTGGTCAACGCCTCCCCCCGCAACGACGGCACCTGCCCTGGCGAGATCTCGAAGACCTGGCGACTGGCGCACGTCGCCCGCGAGACCCTGGCGGCGCAGGGCCTCGAGGTCGACCTGCTCGACCTGAGCCGCTCGCGTCCGACTACGCGCGCCACATCCATCCGTGCAAGGCCTGCGTATCGACCGCTATGCCGCTGTGCCACTGGCCATGCAGTTGCTATCCCAACCACGCCCTGGGCCAGACCAACGACTGGATGGCCGAGATCTACGAGCGCTGGGTGTCCGCCCACGGCGTGCTGCTGCTCACGCCGGTGCACTGGTACCAGGCGTCGAGCCCGATGAAGCTGATGATGGACCGCCTGGTCTGCGCCGATGGCGGCAATCCCGACCCGACCCGCACCGGCGGCAAAGACCCGCAGAAGGCCAAGCAGATCGAGCTCGAGGGCTGGGCGTATCCGAAGCACCTCGCTGGCCGGGCGTACGGCGTCGTGGTGCACGGCGACGTGGCCGGCATCGAGGGAACGCGCCGCGCGCTGTGCGACTGGCTGGACTGGATGGGCCTGATCGACGCCGGTCCGATGGCGCGGTTCGACCGATTCATCGGCTACTACGAACCCTATGCGACCAGCCACGAGGCGCTGGACCGGGACGGCGCGATGCAGGAGGAGGTGCGCAACGCCGCGCAGGCGTTGGCGCAGGCGGTGACGCTGCTGCGCGAGGGCCGGCTGCTGCAGGGCGATCGGGGCCTGCAGCAGCCGCGGCCCAAGTGAAGGTGCAGGCCCCAGGTAGGCCCGGGTAGCGAAGGACCGCAAGTCAGCCCGCGGGCAGGAGGCATCAGCTCGGTGCCTCGTCGGTGCCCTCAAGAGCCGGATGCGGAATCGACGGGCAGCGCCGGCGTCGATCCCGTGTGCTATGGAACAGGCTCGCGCGCCGCAGCTGCCACAGGATGCTGCCAGTCAGTCGAAATTGACGCAGCGCCTCACGCACCGGGCAGGGGACTATCAGCTCAGGTGCAGGCGCGGTGACGAACTCGTGGCCATCACCTTTCCGACTACGGCCGCGGCCTCAAACCCGTGACGTCGGAAAACGGTCATCACCTCGTCGACTGCCGCCGGCGTGCAAGACACCAGCAGCCCCCCGCTGGTCTGCGGATCGGTCAGCAGGGCGCGATCCTCGGCAGTGAAGCCGGCTGGCAGGTCCACGTCGGCGCCGTAGCCGGCCCAGTTGCGGCCCGAGGCACCGGTGATGAAACCTTGACCAGCCAGCCCTCGCACGCCCTCCAGCAGGGGCACCGCCGACCAGTCGATCCGCACACCGCAGCGCGCGCCGCGAGCCAGTTCCAGCGCGTGCCCAGCGAGGCCGAAACCGGTGACGTCGGTCAGCGCGTGGACGCCGGGGAGTGCGGCCAGGTCCGGTCCCGGCGTGTTCAGCTTGGTCGTGTTGGCGATCATCTGCGCGTAGCCGGCCGCACCCAGTTGTTCCTTCTTCAAGGCCGCGCTCATCACGCCCACGCCGAGCGGCTTGCCCAGCACCAACAGGTCGCCGGGCTGTGCGTCGGCGTTGCGCTTGACCCGCTTCGGGTGCACAAGGCCCAGGGCCACCAGGCCATAGATGGCCTCCACCGAGTCGATCGTGTGGCCGCCCGCGATCGGGATGCCGGCAGTGCGGCAGACCGCGGCACCGCCTTCGAGCACACAGCCGATGGTCTGCGTCGAGAGCACGTTGATCGGCATGCCGACCAGCGCCAGCGCCAGGATGGGCCGGCCGCCCATCGCGTAGACGTCGCTGATGGCATTGGTGGCGGCGATGCGCCCGAAGTCGAAGGGGTCGTCGACGATGGGCATGAAGAAGTCAGTGGTGGCAATGAGCGCCTGCTCGTCGTTGAGCTGATAGACCGCGGCATCGTCGGCCGTCTCGATGCCCACCAGCAGCTCCTTCGGCACGGGCAATGCCGCGGTGCCCTTCAGGATCTCGGACAACACGCCCGGAGCGATCTTGCAGCCGCACCCGCCCCCGTGCGACAGCGAGGTCAACCGCGGTTCGGCGGCGGGAGCGGGGCAGGCAGATGCGTTCATGGTTGAGATCCGGCGGTGCGGCGGGACAGCAGCCCGCCGACGATTTGATGCAGCGCGACCCGCTCTGCCTCAGGCGCAAACAAGGGCGCGCGTAGAGTCTGGTGAGCCATCAGTCTCGGCAGCATATCGGCATCGTCGCGGGCGCGCTCGAGCAGGGCCGCCAGCCCCGCGTCGTCACCGGGCGCAAAGTACCCTGGGTATTCGCTGCCCAGCAGTCCCACATTGCCGTCGATGCGTGAGGCCAGCACGGGTGTGCCGCTGCGGATCGCCTCGATCACCACGTGCGCGCCACCTTCCATGCGGCTTGCGTGCACCAGCACATGGGCGGACTGGATGTGTCGTCGCACGGCGCCGTGCGCCAGTCCGCCGAGCCAGCGGAAACCGGGCACCTCGCGAGCCAGGGCCGCGGCCTCAGCACCCAGAAAGGGGTCCAGCGCCGCACCGATGTGATCGAACCTCATGTCCGCACGCTCGGCCAGCCGGGTCACGGTGCGCCACCAAGTCCGAGGGTCCTTTTCGTCGCGCAGGTGGCCCACCATCAGCGCGCGCAGGTATCGACGTGACTTCGGCACCTGCCGCCGCTCGCCGCACGACTGCAGAACCACCCGGGCCTTTGCGCGCAGCCTCTCCGGCAAGCCCGACGCGCCAAGTTCGTTGAGGACCACCAGCACGTCTGCCGATCGAGAGAGCGACGCGCTTCGTCATCGATGGCGATATCGCGGTACAGGTCGGTGCCGGTCAGCACCAGCATCAACGGTCGCTCGGGATGCGCGGTCCGCCAGGCAGCGATCGAGCCCGCCGAACGGCGCGCATGCAGCGCGATCATCAGCGCTTCATCGCGGCTGGCGCCGCCATCCCACCGGTCGGTGAGACGGACGCGGTAAGCTGGACGCAACATGCTCGCCCAGCGGCGCGCCGTCTGCCAGTTGCCGTTGTTGGCCGATGCCAGCGCGGGCGTCACGATGACGAGGGTCTCTCGATGCACGATGCAAGCCTAACGCTAGCCGCGCAGGCCGCCCGGCAGAGCTCGCCCGAGGTGCTGGCGGATTTGCTGCGCTCCAGCCGTGCCGACACGCTGGTCACCTTCGCCCGCTACCTGCAGGCCTTGCCGGACCTGCGTGTGCCGCTGCGGCCCGAACTCAATCCGCCGCTGTGGGAGCTGGGCCACATCGGCTGGTTCCAGGAGTACTGGATCGCGCGAAACCCCGCGCTGGATGCCGGCGCGCGCGCGGACCCTGAAGTGCCTCGTCGAGAGCCTCTGCGCGCCGACGCGGACGCGCTCTACAACTCGAGCCGTGTCGCGCACGACAGCCGGTGGCAGCTCGCGCTGCCGGACGCCGAGGCCACGCGAGCCGACCTCGCAGCTCAACTGGAGCAGACCCTGGCGTTGCTGCAGCAGGCTGAACACAGCGACGACGCGCTGTACTTCTTCCGTCTCGCCTTGCTGCACGAGGACATGCACCACGAGGCGGCGCTCTACATGGCGCGCGGACTGGGCATCGCCGTCGACGACGAGCGCTGGCAGGCGAGAGGGCTCCCCGATCCCGGCGCTGCGCTGCGGCTGGAGGCCCAACGCTGGCGGCTCGGAGCCGATGCCGGACGAGGTTTCGTGTTCGACAACGAACTGGTGGGTCGCGACGTCGAGTTGACGCCCTTCGCCATCGACGCCCAGGCCGTGCGCTGGGCCGAATACCTGGCATTCGTGGAGGCCGGCGGCTACGACCAGCCGCAATGGTGGTCCGAGGCCGGTGCGCGCTGGCGCGCTGCCCAGGCGAACGCCCTGCCACGGTACCTTCGACGCGGTAAGGACGGATGGCAATGCTGGCGGGGCGGACGCTGGGCCGTACTCGACCCGCGCGAAGCGGCCTCCCACCTGACATTGCACGAGGCCGAGGCGTGGTGCCGCTGGGCTGGCCGACGCCTGCCCACTGAAGCCGAGTGGGAGTGCGCGGCCTGTACCGCCGAGCCCGCTTTCGGTTGGGGCGACGTGTGGGAGTGGACGGCCAGCCCGTTCGAGCCGTTGCCGGGCTTCGAGCCGCATCCGTACCGTGACTACTCGGCGCCGTGGTTCGACGGCCGGCCGGTGCTCAAGGGGGCCTCGCACTGCACGCAATCGCGCATGCGCCACCAGAAGTACCGCAACTTCTTTCAGGCCCACCGAAACGACGTGCCAGCAGGCTTTCGTAGCTGCGCCGTGTGACGGCACAGGTCAAGCCGCGGCTAGGAACAACGCAAACCAGCCGCGTTCGTCGGTCCAGTGCCGCGGCTCGCGGAAGCCGGCCTCGCGCAACAGTGCGCCAAAGGCATCCAGCGTCCACTTGTAGGAGTTCTCGGTGTGGATGCGCTCGCCGGCAGCGAAAGTCCGTTCGCCGCCGAGCCAGTGCACGGTCTGTGCGATCCGAGATTCGAGGTGCATCTCGATGCACGAGTCGGCCCGATTGAACAACGCCACGTGACGCCATTGACGCAGTTCGAAGTCGGCGCCGACCAGCCGGTTCAGACGGCGCAGCAGGTGTTGAGATCCACGAACCCCACTAGCCATGTCCACGAACCGCGCTAGCGAGACTTGCGGCTAAGGTATTGATTCAACAAGGAAATTCGGGTTCTAAACCCCTCTCGCTGTCTGTCGCGAGTTGACCACAACACGCGACACCGAGTCCACGAACCTTGCTATTGCATCTGGCGCGTCCATGAAGCATGCTACTGGCGCATTTGTGAGGTGAACGGATGCAGTCGCCCCGTGAGATCGGCGAACGTGAAGTCCAGATCGCTCGCGTGCTGAGGCCGTTAGGCCGAGGTCCCATGAGACGCGAGCAGGCCGAGCGCGCGGGCCAACTGCTGGGTGTCCACTGGACCACGGTCTATCGCCTTCGTGCTCGATTTCTGGCGGATCCGAGAACGTCTGCGCTGGTACCGGACGCGGGAGGCCGCCGCGGCGAACCCTGGCGGCTGGCGCCTCCGGTCGAGGCGATCGTCTCGTCGGTCGTCGACCAGTGGGTCCCGCGGCAGCGCGAGCTCGCACACCCCGTGCTGGACGCCCTCAACGAGGTTCGCCGGCGCTGCACGGAACATGGTCTTGTGGCGCCGTCACGCAACACGGTGGCGCGCAGGCTGCGTTCGCACCGCGGCCAGGAACTCCAGCATCTGGCCTCTCTCCCGGGCGCTGCAATCGCGCCCGGCAGTTTCGGAGCGGACTGGCCGTTGGAGATCGTGCAGATCGACCACCCCCAGGCCGACGTCCTCATCGTCGACCGCTTCACCCGCAAGGTCATCGGCCGCCCCTGGCTGTCGGTGGCCATCGATCTGGCCACGCGCACGGTCCCGGCCTTCTTCATCGGCATGGAGCGGCCCGGTGCTGGCACCGTGGCCCTCCTGGTCAGCCGCATCGTCCAGCCAAGGCGGCCTGGCTGGCTCACCTGGGGCTGCAGATCGACTGGCCGATGGCCGGCCTGCCGCAGCGGCTGCACCTGGACAACGCGGCTGAGTTCCGCAGCCGCGCCCTTCGCCTGGGCTGC
>NZ_AZSN01000119.1:0-11542 GCF_000576225.1 Methylibium sp. T29-B
CCCGCGGCGGCAGGGGGCGCCGCGCCCACCCGACGCGACGGCGGCCCGCCCCCCAGGTCGCGCCGCTGCCGCTGGTCGTCGCACGCGAGCTCGCGTTCGAACTGCAGCAGGGAGAACAGTTGCTGCGCTGGCAAATGACGCCGGGCAGCGTCGACGTGCTGGGCGCGGTGCTGCGCTGGCAGACGCTGCGCTGGCAGCGCCAGAGCGAGCGGCCTCCGCAACTCGACCTGCAGGCCGACGTCGAACCGTTCGAGGTGGCGCGCCTGCTGCGGCGGCTGCAGCCCGATTTCGGATGGGTCGGCGATCTGCGCGTCGGCGCGCAAGTGCGCGTGCGCAGCGATCCGGCGGTCAGCGCGCACATCGAGATCGCCCGTACCGGCGGCGACCTGCAGGTCAACGAGTTCGGCAGCATCCAGCCGCTGGGCCTCACGGACGCCCGACTCGAGTTCATGGCCGAGTCCGGCCTGTGGCAGTTCAACCAGCTCGTCGCCGGCGCCCAGCTCGGGCGCGTGGTCGGCGCACAGACCGTGCGCACCGCGCCCGACCTGCTGTGGCCCGCCCCTGACGCACCGGTCGAGGGCGCGCTGCGGGTGCAGGTCGAGAACCTGGGCGCCTGGGGGGCCTGGGTGCCGGCCGGCTGGCGCCTGGGCGGGCAGATGGACGGCACCCTGCTCGTCGGGGGGCGGTTCGGCGGTCCCGATCTGACGGGGCAGCTCGCCGGCCGCCAGCTCGCGCTGCGCAACACACTCGAAGGCGTGGCCCTGTCCGACGGCGAACTCGATGCCCGCTTCGATGGCGACACCGCCCGGCTGACCACGCTGCGGTTCAAGGCCGGGGAAGGCGAACTGCGCGCCAGCGGCGACGCGCGCCTGGGCGACGCGCCCCAGGCTCGGCTGCAGCTCACGGCCGAACGCGCCACGGTGCTCGGCCGCGTCGACCGGCGTGTCGTCGCCAGCGGCCAGGCCAGCCTGGCACTCGATGCGCAGACGATCAGGATCGACGGCGACTTCCGGGCCGATGAGGGCCTGATCGACATCAGCCGCAGCGACGCGCCCACGCTCGGCGAGGACGTGACCGTGCGCCGCGCCGGCGACGCCACGGCGGCGACCGAGACGGCGGCGCCGCGCACACCGCGCACCGTCGACCTGCGCCTGGCGGTCAACCTCGGCCCGCGCTTCAAGCTGCGCGGACGCGGCTCGATACCCGACTCGAAGGCGACCTGCGCCTCACCACGCCGGGCGGCCGGCTGGCGGCACATGGCGAAATCCGCACCGATGCAGGCACCTACGAGGCCTATGGCCAGAAGCTGGCGATCGAACGCGGGGTGATCACCTTCGTGGGCGACATCGCCAATCCGCGGCTCGACATCCAGGCGGTGCGCGCCAACACCGACACCCGCGTCGGCGTCATCGTCGGCGGCAACGTGCAGTCGCCGCGGGTGCGGCTGTTCTCTGACCCCGAGTTGCCCGGCACCGAGAAGCTGGCGCTGCTGGTCACCGGCCGCAGCTATGACAGCCTGGCCGGCGGCGATGTGCTGCTGCTGCAGCGCGCCGCGTTCGCGCTGCTGGCCGGCGACGGCGCCGACGGCAAGAACCCGCTGGACGTGGCGGGCCTGCTGCGACTCGACGAACTGTCGGTGCGGCAGAGCGACGGCGCCGTCAAGGACACCGTGGTCACGGTCGGCAAGCAGATCTCCGACCGGGTCTACGTAGGCTACGAGCGCGGCCTGAACGCCACCGCCGGCAACTGGCAGCTGATCTACCGCATTGCGCAGCGCTTCACGCTGCGCGCCCAGTCGGGCGAGGACCCGGCGGTCGACCTGATCTGGATCTTCCGCTGGAACTGAGGCCGCAGCTGGCCTCCTACAATCCAGCCCGCCGCCACCGTAGTTCAATGGATAGAACGGCCGCCTCCTAAGCGGCAGATACAGGTTCGATTCCTGTCGGAGGCACCAAAATGTCGTTTCCAATCAACGTCTTGCCGATTCAGTTCGGGCGATTTTCGGAGACGACATGACCACAGACATCGTTGACCGGCTGCGCGCCCCGCGGTTCACGTTCCAATTCGCCGAAGGTTCGGCGAAGATCAGGCCGCGCCCGACCCCGCGACTCCCGACGAAGCTGGCCCTAGACGCGGCGGATGAGATCGAGCGCCTGCGCCGCGCCCTTGCGTCCAAGCAAGCGGAGATAGACGCCTGATGCTGGAGCACTGCCCGGACGAGATGACGCCCGAGCAACGCGCCGAATGGGCCCGACATCAAAGGCCTAGCTTTGTGCCGCCCGGAGCCGAGGTCTCGGTGGTTGAGTGGCCGAAGCTCTAGACAGACCGCCTCTGGCCTGCGGCCGGAGCGCTCCGACCGGATGGACAAGCTCTAATCTGTAACCCAGGGATACAGCCCTAGCGCTGTTCAAGCATCTCCGGGCACACCGTAGCCCTCGCAACCTGCCCGAACGCATCGCTGTACGTGATCGCGGTCATCTCCCGATCGGACACGTAGCCGCTCCGAGCCGAGTACGCATCCCGCGCCGCGATGGTCGGATGCTGGATCACCGTCACCCCGGAGTGCTCGCGCTCGTGCTTGTGGTGGAGGTGGCCGGTGTGGACGTAACGACGGGTCGTCGTGCCCCAGATGGCCGGGAACTGCGCCGCGAACAGCAGCGGCAGGCTGTCGGGCTTCCGAAGGTGGCCGTGATGCCAGCCAAGCATCGTCTTGCCGTGCTGGTGGACGTAGTAGGGTAGCTCGGAGTCGATCACCGACACGCGGGGTTCGTTCTCATACAGCAGGCCGAACATCTGCCTCAGCCACACCGACGAGGCCATATCATGGTTGCCCTCGGCCATCAGGACGACGACCCTGGCGTGACGTTGCAAAGCCACGTCGATCGTTCTCCGAAGGATGCGGATTGCAACCTGCACGACCTTGGAAAACCGGGAGTCGCTGTCGAGTTGGTGCCCGCTGGTCGGGGTGACTGCCGCTAGCCCGTCTTGGTGCAGGAAGTCTCCGAGCTGGGCGATCACCGCCGTCCCCGCAGGAGGGCAGGCCGCGACCAGGTGCTCCACTGCGCCGATGACCGTTTTCTCTGCAATGGCAAGATCCCAATCCGCGCCGGTCTCCTTGCCCCAGGCTTTGGCCCCGACGTGAACGTCAGTCAGGGTGATGACGTTGCACAGGGACTCTGAGACATGTTTCGGGGCCTTCAGCGGAGCCAGCCGTGGCGTCTCTTCCAGCAACGAGGCCACGGCCTCGCGGATCATCTGCTCCCGCTTCTCGTCATCGACCTTCGTCTTGACCCATTGGAGCTTGGGTTTGCCGTCCTCCCCGTACAGAGTAGACGTTCCCTTGAGCATCAGCGGATCGGGAACGATGTGAGTCAGGTCTTGGCCTGGTGCGTAGCCTTTCAGAACGGCCCGGTTCGTCGCGGCCTTGATCGCCATCCGAACGGTGCCGTAGTTCAAGCCCAATGCTCTTGCAGCGGCCCTCATAGAGCCGTGCTGGTTCACGGCATCGATGTACTTGCACTGAGTCTCGCTGGCCCAGAACTTGAGTTGCTCGTCGACGTGCTCGATTGGGCTGCTCATGCACGCTTCCGTTTCTTCTTCGGCAACGCGACAGGAACCCCTGTGGCCGGGTCTAGCTCCAAGATGGTCTTGACCATGCCTAGAGGAATCCGATCCCTCGCGGCCATGATCTGATCGCTGACTGCCGTAGTCAGGACGACCGCTGTTTCGTCGATGCTTTCTAGCCAGCCGACTTGATGGAAGATGACGGCGTGGGCTTTGGGGGCGCTGGATCGGTCGATCCAAGTCGCGTCGTCCACTACCGAGGCATCCTCCCAAACAACAAGGATGAGCCTCATTGGCAAAGCTCCACGACCCCGGCCGCACAAGCGCACTTTCGATACTGGATCGATGTGTCGATCAGAGCCCGGGTCGTCGACCCGAAGGAGTCATCGACCAAGGCTGAAGTGGGGGCACGAGGCCACCGCCAACGATCCCTGTTCTGGCTTCGTTGATGTCGCGCACGACGCTAGGGTCATGGCGGCACTCACGATAGGCAGGCACCTCGCGAATGACCGTATCCGCCCGCTGATTGATCGTGACATGCTTCACCTCGATCTTGCTGATTGCGGCTGCAGCAGCTTTGGCAGCGGCCTCACCGGCTTGCTTGGCTGCTTCGCTCACGGCGGATTGCTCGGCGGTCTTGTTGTCCTGCCCAGCGCCGTAGAACCACCAGCCGGTCGCGGCATGGCTGGCGCCTAGCATCACGACAGCGGCCAATACGGCGTAGATGTTCACCGCCACGCCTCACGAACCGACCGGAACGTCAGAGACAGGATCGCCATCGGCGCAGCGGCAGAGAAGCCCAGGCCGAGGACGAGGATCACGACTGAAGCCAGGAGCTTCTCCGTGAAGGCGCGCATGTCAGCTCCGGAATGCGTCAGCCTTGGCCTTCGCGGCTTCCACCTCAGCGACGATCTTTGCGATCTTCTCCGGGTGACGCTTGAGGTTGTGGTGATACCAGAAGGCGCCGCCGGCAAAGCCGAGCACGCCGAAGAATGCAGCGAAGATGAGTTCCATGATGGTTCCTTTCAGGAGGTTGCCCACTTCCGGTAGGCGGCGGATAGCTTTTCGTCGTAACGGTTCTCGTAGAAGCGAGGGCCGTTGTAGATGCGGGCGAAGGTCTTCCAGTCGCCTCGCTGGAGTTCGTCGGCTAGACCTTGGTGCTCGATGAACGCGATGAAGGCGTCAAGCTGGGCGCCCTCCGATTCCTGCATGGCCTTGACGAACTCACGGACCCCAGCGAAGCCGACGATGACGTGGTTGAAGCCCATGATCTGGAAGCGCCCCCACGATGCAGACTTGCACGCTGCGTCGTAAGCGAGGGACTGCGCTTCCTTGAGGCGGTCCTGCTCTTCCTGCCACGTCTTTCCGTAGTGGATGCGAGTCCAGTTTGGAAAGCACAAGGTCGGGTGGGACTGCGCGTAGGCGCCCTTGGTCAGCTTGTAGAACCAGTGCCCCTCAAACAGCGTGACCACCGACCCGTCAGGATTGAACCCGCCGCGCGGGGCTTCTACTTCGCAGACAGCCCGGACAGCCGCGAGCGGGCAGTGCAGTCTCTGGGCGGCGCGCTCGAAGTCCTGCGTGGCGAGTTTCATCACCGCGCCAGCACGTAGGACCGAAGATCGGATTCGCTGTACTTCGATCCGGTCGGGTCTTTGACGTAGACCGGCGCCTTGAACAGGACTCGGACAGCGGTCGGGCTAGACCAGTTGGCATAGTCCCAGGGGTAGAAGCCGAACTTCTGCCACGTCGGGTTCTGGTCGATCGTGGCGTAGCCGGTGGGGCCGGCGTAGTTCGCGAACTGCACGCCATCGCGCCAGGCCTGGAAGTAGCCTTGACCACCCGCCCGCGGGTCGATCCGCATCTTGATGACGAATACCGTCCATTTCGTCTTCGGGATACCGGGAGAAGCAAAGGTGCGGGTCTGGTTCGTGGCCTGTGTCGGCGGGCTGTTGGTGTTGCTGCGAACGAACAGCATCAAGCGATCCTTCTCGGCCTGGATAGCAGACCAAGGATTCACCGTTTGGCTGGTGGTCTGGTGGTACTGCGAGATCACCGCTTGGAAGTCATAGCCTCCGTCCGGCATCAGGAGACCGAAGGCGTGCCAGATGTCCACGTAGGGCTTGATCGACCCAGATTGCACCGTCCACCAACTCACCTCGCAGCGCTTCGAACCGCCACCGCCGGCCGTGCTGTCGTTGCGGGTCGGCGCAAACAGCAGCACTTGCTTAGACGGATCGAGCGGATCGGCGACCTTGCCGAAACGCTTGCCGGCCGGGCTCGTTGAATTGAAGTAACCAGCGGAGTCGCTCAGGGACGAGACGCCACCAACACCAACGCCGGCACACTCCAGACCGGCGCCGCCCTTCTGCTGGGCGAACGGCTTGTTCGCATCAAGCTCCGCGAACACGTCGGCTGCCGCGATGGAACTGGCGGGAACGACAGGCGGGACCGGCGTCGAGGCAGGGGGCGTTGGTGCCGGCGCACCCTGAAGCACGGATACCGCAGCCTCAAGATCGGCAATGCGCTTGCTCAGGCCAGGATCGGCGGGGATCGTGATCGACTGTCCCGGGATGACTTGCTGCGGGACTTGGACCGTCACGTCCGCGAAGGACGAAAAAAAGGCGCCCGAGAGCGCCAGAAGGGCAACGAACTTTTTCATGGGGTTCCTTGGGTTGCACGAATCTCTTCGCGCTTTTGGTAGACATTGCCGGTCACGTAGGCGCCGACCGTTCCGAGAATCACGAGGCTGTAGGTGCCGGCGTCGATCTTTCCGAACCACGTCAGGACGGTGGTCGCCACGCCGCAGCCGAGGCACAGCAGGAATCGCCGGCCTCCGAACTTGTTGAGGTCCATCAGAGATCACCCGGCCCGGTGTGCTCGATGTAGCCGCGCTTGCGGGGCTTGACCCACCCATGACGCTCAGCGATGCCACGGAAGATCCGCTTCCACAGCCATTCGAAGATCAGGAGTACCGAGTAAAGAGCGGCCAACATCGCAGCCGCATCGCCCCATGAGTTGATCCCGATGTCTGCGATAAAGACGGCCACCCATGCGGAGCTGCCTTTCACGATGCTGGTCTTGGTGTCGTGTTCCATGTCATGTTCTGGTGAATGTTTTGCCAGGGCTACGAGTTTGGGAAATGGGCTGTCGGCGGCGTGAAGGCGCCCGTGTACCTAACGACACCCTTCGTCACTCGAATTGGGCCAAGCCGCCCATCAAAGTAGCTTGATGCGATGAAGAAAGGCTCCGCAGAGCCTAGCTTTAGGTCTCGTGTCGACGCGGGGATGGTTGAACTGGATACGGTAGATCCACCAGCAGAAGCGCCACCGACCCAGAAAGCGTAAGCAGCGCCGTTCTTCGTCACGGCCCAATGCACCCAAGCATTGCGCGGCACGTCGAGAGAACTGACGGAGCCGCCAGTCGCCCCCGCCGCGTAGCACTGGAGTTGGGCGTTGTTGTCGATCCAGATGTGAAACCCGACCGACTCAAAGTTGTTCATGTTCGAGTAGATCGGCTGGGCTGCGGCCGGTATGGCGGTGATGTAGATCCACCCCTCGACCGTAGCTAGCCCCGAACCGAAATCGAAATCTGTCGATGTCGGGATCAGCAGGTAGTCGCCCGTACCGTCGAACAGGGCCGCCTCGTCGCCGAATGGAGCGGTGTCGTCGCTAACTTGGGCGTTGCCGACCGCCGTGACACTGTGGGCCGAGTTGCTCTCGTCAACGAAAGTCGTACTCCCGTCCGTCCCCGTCATCGGGAGAAGAAGCACGACGCTGGAGAAGTCCGGGTCAGGTCCACCACCACCGCCAGACGCCGTGTCGATGAAGATGTTCATGCGAGGGTGCGCGTGTACTTGATCGTGAAGCTCATCCCCAGGCAGGCGCTGTTTGAGGTTGTCGTGATGACAATATCGTCACCAGCAACGAACACGTTCGAACTCGCGTGGGCCTGACTCTGCTCGGAGCTTGAAACGGAGTTCGCAGTACCGCCCAGGGCCGTGGTGTTGATCTTGAATGTCGCAGTGACCGTACCGCTTTCAGAGATCGTCGTTGTCTCGGTGATCGTCCCACCATGGGCGGCTTTGACGACGATCTTGTATGACTTGTCGGCAACGGTCCCGATATAGCCAGCCATCATCTCGTCAGTCTGCGTCGTCGAGGCACCACTGCCGCCCGCGCTACCGCCGCCATGAACACCACCTGGCCCGCCGCGGTCATCCGTGACGCCCGTCACTCCAGAACCGTCGGTAACGACGATCTCGACGCGGGCATAGTCGGTATCGTTGTTGTAGTTGGTGTTGGCGGTGCTGAAGTCGAGCGTCCCGTCGGACTTGTCCACAGAGACATAAGTCGTGACGCTCGTCCCAAAGGTGTGGTTCTCGTCACTCTTCGAGAACCCGCCCCAACGACCGCCGTTGTATCCGCGAACCAGCCCAGTCGTGGTACTTGGCTTGTTGGAGTAGCACCCGGTCCAAGCGATCCCTAGAAAGTTCTCATTCACCTGCACTTCAGGCGAAGCGGAAGCATTGATGGTTTGAGGAAAGGTCATGCTGCTGCCTGTAGTTCAGTGCCCCGGCCGACTTGGGCAGAGAGTTGGTAAACGCCGACGTAGACGGTTGCTTGAGGGCTACCAAAGTCGGTCGTCTGATCTGCCGAGCTGTACTCGACACTCGTGGTCGTTGAGGTGAGCGTGCGAACGACGGTCGTGTAGGTGTTGTCGTCATAGATGTCGATCGAATAGGCTTCCACCGACTCACCCAGAGGGATAGAAATCCCCAATGGGCCGATCGTTCTGGTGGAGAGTCGTGAGCGCCTTTGCCAGGTCAAGGTGATGTCACCCGAGTCCCTGGTGGCCCTCACGTCGAACGGGCTGAACGGCTTGAGGCCGACACCCATGTTTGTGAAGAGTTCGTCGTCGGCCGTATCGAGCTGCCTTCCAAGGGTCACGCCACGGTAGGTTCTTTCGATGCCGAGTTGGCCGGTCTCCATCGGAACCCTGCGCATGCCCGCTGCCTGAAGCAGCAGGAAGGTTTCCCCACTGGTGTGGCCTGTCATGGCCCATTCAGTCCCCCTGGAGCCCCTCAGAAGCCCGCTGAGGATGTAAACACCTGTGCTGATGAGCGATGCTGTCTTGAACTGCCCCAGTTCCCAACGACCATCCACTCCGATCGCGTATGCGTTGATGGACTGGTCGTTGAGGATCGCGTCACGAGTAGAGCTGCTGAGTTCACCCGAACCAACATCAACCGTCACCGTGCTTACTTCATCGAAAATACGGGGGCCGGTCCAATCAGCAAGCGTCGTGGAGCATGTACCGAAGATCGCTCGTTCCGTGATGGTTGACAGCGTTGCGCCGTCTGGCATTAGCCTGAGAGTGCCGCCGGGCCACTTTTCTCCACCGTTCTGCATGACATAGAAGCCAGCGTCGTTGTCGGCGTCACGCAGAATCGGGCCGTCAAACAGTTCAGTGACCGTCGGCGAGCTGTTCCGAACGAGGCTTGTCGATGTGTAGTTCTCGTCCGTGGCGGCTGCGCTGTTGACGATGGTTGCATCGTCCAGAACACATTCGAGCGTCCGGATCAATCCGCTGTCTGTGATCTTGGTAACCCGAACCCGGTAGGTGCTCTCGTCGCTGTTGACAAGGAGAACAACGTCGTTGACCTCGACGCCAGCATATTTTCTCGTCACGTTGATCGGGCCTATCGACAAGAGGCCGACAGCAATATCCATCGTCGCAACGTCAGCCAGCTTCTTTGCCTCAGCCGGCGTCAAGGCGAGCGCAATTTCTGTCACCGAATCAGAGGTGCTCTCTGTGATGAGGCGTTCTCCAGCCTCTGCGCCTGTTTGGTAGTCTTTGAGTGCGTTGAGGTACTTGACCGTTACCCTTGAAGCCTGCTCGATATCGTTCGATCGGCGAATTGGGAGTGGCTCAGCAATAGGGTCTGCCTCGCTGGCTCCCATATCCTCATAAGGGATGGTCACAACAGAGGACGAACCTCTGTAACCACCAATGATCTGATCGCCTTCGGTTAGGTGAGCAAGGTAGCCACTACAGAAAATCTCAAGGACCGCTCGTGCGGTTGTCACTTGGTTGATCGACAGCCCACGAACGGTCTTCGAATCGAACGCTGACACATCGAAATCGGAGGCACCAAGAAGCCCAGTTCTTTGCAGGATTTGGGTCACGGCGTCTTCAAGCGTCTGATCTACCGGCGTGACGAGTCCCGTGGTTCCATCCGACACCTCGACGACTTGATAATCATCATCGTGCAGTTGCTTGCCGAAGGTGATCCGAACGTTGTCAACGTTGACCGTATCGGCTGTGTCGTTGTTGGTCGTTCCAAGCAAGACGACGTTTGCGACGCTAAAAGCTGCTGAGTGAGTTCCCGAGTAGACCGCTGTCCCATTCCTTCGGATCACTAGCGTTCCGCTGCTGTTTCTGTCAACGGCAATGTCGTTCCAGCCTGGGAGGATTGGGAATTCAATATTCCCGCTCCCGAGCGGTGCGTCGAGCGCGACGTACATCGTCTCTTCAAAACTACCGACTGTGATAGGGCCGGCAGCGAAGAAGTGATTCCCGTCGTTGTCTCCTGTGTTCGATATCTTCGTGGACACCTCGAAACAGAACGGCTCGTTCGAAGCCACTGGACGAGACGCAGATGGAGTGATCGTTAGCTTGTTTGCGCTAGCCTTCGATCCAGCAAGCCCGCCGGCCCCGAACCTCGCATCAGATGTGATCGCCACATCACCAGAGGCAACGGCTGAATGCGCGTAGTCAGACTGATCGACGGGGCTGCTGTTGAGCGTCATGAGCAGCCACGTATCCCGGTCCGGCGATATGGTGGCGTGCTGTACTACTTCGAAGTTCAGTAGTGGAAGTTGGTCTCCACCAGCGCAAACCAAGGATTTGATGAAAACGCCTGACCTGTGCCTGTAAGCCGGCGTGTTACCGACCCCGAAGAATGCCTCCATGTCCGGATCTGGGAGTTGATCGGCAGCCCCCGTGTAGAAGGTCATTCGCTCCCACGAATCGGTCGTTTGGCTCGCGTCGATGCTCTCGTCATCAGCATCTGCATCAGCCGTCCAAATGAGCTTTCCGTAACTCCACACACGACGAAGCCCCTCCATCTCGTTCGCTGTGAGGAGGTAAAAGACATCAACGACCGTCGTGTAGGTCGTGGAGTCAACGCCAGGGGCGCCCTTCCCTCCCGTGGTTTGCGTGTGGGCTATTGCTCGCTTCTCGCTCGCCCAGGCGATGACACCAGGGACACGGGCGACGCCTATGACGTATGGAAGAGGATCACCGTAGTTCGCCCTGGGACTCTTGAGAGATCGGGATAGGGCGCGTTGACCTTCTGGTTTGGATCGAGGCCGGCCGAGAGACCATAGACGACTGCAAATGTCTGGAGGCCGGCGGAAGGCCCACCAAAGTACGTCGCGACAGCCGCGGCGGCAGCAGAGAGAACGAAGCGCGCCATTACTCGACCCCCGGCATGCGGTAGACCTGAAGAGTCCTGCTTCTGGTGTCTTCATCGAAACGGTGTTCCACGACCTTCGTTCCGTTTGCGTGGATCAACGAGAGGCCACCGGGATAGTCACCAAAGATGCCCATGTGCGCGGCGTGCCTGCGTGGGCTTCTCGGATGGCAGACCACAGGAACGTCACCCGGCATCGCTTCGATCAACGGGACACGAGTCATGAACTGATCGCAGTAGGCGATGAGGCTCGCCCCGTCGGGGAGTCGGAGGTAGCCGGTCACGTCCATCTCAGGAGGGACGATGCCAAGCTCTCTGGCAACACCGATCACCAGGCCAGCGCAGTCAACGGCAACACCCTTGAGGCGTTGCTGATGTTGGTAGGGCGTGCCAATCCAGCCGCGGGCAGCGGCCACCACTTGAGCGCGGTTCATGCGGAGGCGTCCGCCGCAGCGGTGATCTTGTCCTGACCAGGGACGTGGGGCTCTCCACCGATGTGCGCGC
>NZ_AZSN01000120.1:0-11456 GCF_000576225.1 Methylibium sp. T29-B
CGCGGCGAGGCGGCCGGGACGGCCCGGCCGCCGAGATCCCGCCCGACCTGGCCCGCACGCCGACGCCGAACCGCGCGTCGAGCCGATCCGCTCGGGCGGACCCAACAAGCCCTATGAGGTGTTGGGCCGCAACTACACGCCCGAGACCCGCGACGTGCCGATCAAGGAAAAGGGACTGGCCTCCTGGTACGGCCGCAAGTTCCACGGCCGCAAGACGGCCAGCGGCGAGATCTACAACATGCACGCGATGACCGCGGCGCACAAGACCATGCCGCTGCCGAGCTATGCGCGGGTGCGCAACCCGGCCAACGGCCGCGAGGTCGTGGTGCGCATCAACGACCGCGGGCCCTTCGTGGCCGGGCGCGTCATCGACCTGAGCTACACCGCGGCGCTGAAGCTCGACCTGCTGCGCGGCGTGGGCCCGGTCGAGGTGGAGCGCATCACCTACGAAGACATCCGCACCGGCGCGTGCGGCGCGATGCGGCGCCGACGGCCGTGGCGGCGGCCCAGCCAGAGGCCATGCCACTGCCCGCCGCGCCGGGCGGGCCGCCAGCATCGGACACGGTCGCGGCGGCTGAGGGGGCGGAACTGCCGGCGCTCCCTGTCGCCAGTGGCACGCCAAGCCGGGAGCTGACGAGCGGTGCGCGCGGCTACTGGGTGCAGCTCGGTGCCTTCCGCGAGCGCGGCGGCGCCGAGTCCTTCCAGCAGCGCGTGTCGAGCGAACTGGACTGGCTGGCGCCGCTGATGGCGGTGTTCAGCGAGGCGCCGCTCTACCGTCTGCAGGCCGGGCCGTATGCGTCTCGCGACGAGGCGCAAGGCGCGGCGCAGCGGGTGCGCGACGCGCTGCAGCTGGTGCCGGTGATCATCGAGCGGCGCTGAGCCGGCGCACTAGCGCCCGCCCGACACGTCGAGCAGCGCGCCGGTGACGTAGCTGGCCGCGTCGGACAGCAGCCACACGATGCTCTGCGCCACTTCGTCGGCGCTGCCGGCCCGCTGCATCGGCAGCTGCGGCGCGGCCCGCGCGGCGCGGTCCGGCTGGCCGCCGGAGGCATGGATCTCGGTGTCGATGATGCCGGGCCGCACCGCGTTCACGCGCACGCCCTCGGTCGCCACCTCGCGCGCCAGCCCGAGCGTGAAGGTGTCGATCGCGCCCTTGGCGGACGCGTAGTCCACGTACTGCCCGGGCGAGCCGATGCGCGTGGCCGCCGAGGACACGTTGACGATCGCGCCGCCCGTGCCGCCATGCACGCGGCTCATGCGCAACAGTGCCTCACGGGCGCACCAGAAGCTGCCGAACACGTTGATCGCGAACATGCGCTGCACGCGCTCGACCGGCATCGCATCGACGCGCGCTGCAACATCCACGACGCCGGCGTTGTTGACCAGCCCGCGCAGCCGGCCGGCGCCGAAGTGCGCGTCGATCGCGGCGAACATCGCGCGCACCTGCGCGTCGTCGGACACGTCGGCGCGGTAGGCCTCGGCCTCCCCGCCCCCGCCGCGGAGGTGTTCGACCAGCGCGCGCGCGGCCGCGTCGTCGCGTGCATAGTTCAGGGCGACGGCCCAGCCTTGCCGGGCGGCGAGCGTTGCGGTCGCGGCGCCGATGCCGCGGCTGGCGCCGGTGATGAGCAGCAGGGATTCATGGCCGACAGGTTAGCGCAAGCCCCCGGCGGCCGGCGCGCGCGAACGACGGAAGCAAGACACGACATGCCCAAGGACTTTCAACGATGGAGGACTCCAACTCCTCTGCCAACCCGGCCTTCCAGCAGCTCAGCGATCCGGTGCGGCGCGTGCTGCTGCGAGGCGGGCTCGCCGCCAGCGTGGGTGGGCTGCTCGCGCCGCTGGCCGGCTGTGGCACGCCGGCGCGGGCTCCGGGCGGGGCACTGCTGGGCTTCGCGCAGTGCCGGCGTCGAGTGCCGATGCGTGGTGGTGCCGCCGGGCTATGTGGCCGAGGTGATCTACGCCTGGGGCGACGCGATCGGCGCACCGGGCCTCGCGGCCGGTCAGCCGGCTTTCCGCGGCGACGGCAGCCACAGCGCCGAGGACCAGCAGCTGCAGGCCGGCATGCACCACGACGGCATGCACTTCTTCCCGGCGGGCCGCGGCGATCGTGGCCTGCTGGTGGTGAACCACGAGTACACCGACGAAGGCCTGCTGCATGCCGACGGCATGCAGACCTGGAGCGCCGAGAAGGTGCGCAAGTCGCAGGCGGCGCTCGGCGTGTCGGTGGTCGAGCTGGCTCGTGCGGCGGACGGACGCTGGGCGGTGCAGCGCCCGTCGGCCTATGCGCGGCGCATCAGCGCCCGCACGCCGATGACGATCAGCGGGCCGGCCGCCGGCCACGCGCTGATGCGGACGGAGTTCGATCCCGGTGGCCGCGAGGTCATCGGCACCTTCAACAACTGCGCGCACGGCGTCACGCCCTGGGGCACCTACCTGGCCTGCGAGGAGAACTTCGTCGGCTACTTCCACGGCCCGGCGCAGCCGGATGCTCATGCGAAGCGCTGGGGCCTGACACCGGGCGGCTACGGTCTGCGCTGGCACGAGCACGACGCGCGCTTCAACGCCACGCTGCATCCGAACGAGTTCAACCGTTTCGGCTGGGTGGTGGAGATCGACCCGCTCGACCCGCGCAGCACCCCGGTCAAGCGCACCGCGCTCGGCCGCGCGGCGCACGAGGGCGCCTTCGTCACGCAGGCGGCCGACGGGCGTGCGGTGGTCTACATGGGCGAGGATGCGCGCTTCGAGTACCTCTACAAGTTCGTGTCGCGTGACCCGGTGCGCACCGGCGGTTACGCGAACAACCGCGAAGTGCTGGACCACGGCACGCTCTACGTGGCCCGTTTCGATTCGGACGGTACGGGCGAATGGCTGGCGTTGGTTCACGGCCAGAACGGACTCGATGCGCAGGCGGGCTTTGCCGACCAGGGCGAACTGCTGGTGAAGTCGCGCCAGGCGAGCGACAAGGTCGGCGCGACCAAGATGGACCGCCCCGAGTGGATCGCCGGCGACCCACGCACCGCGACGCTGTACTGCTCGCTCACCAACAACAGCCGCCGCGGCACCGACGGCTATCCGGCCGTCGACGCTGCGAATCCGCGCGCGCGCAACACCATGGGCGAGGTGATCCGCTGGACGGAGGTGGGAGGCCACGCCGCGACGCGCTTCCTGTGGGACCACTTCATCCTGGCCGGCGATCCGGCCAACGAGCGCGCCGAGGCGCGCGGCAACGTGAAGGGCGACCCGTTCGGCAGCCCGGACGGCCTGTGGTTCGACGCGCGCGGCGTGCTGTGGATCGCGACCGATGCGTCGCCGACGGCGCTGGGTCAGGGCGACTACGCCCGACTGGGCAACAACATGCTGCTGGCCGCCGATCCGCGCAGCGGTGAGGTGCGGCGCTTTCTCACCGGGCCGGTCGGCTGCGAGATCACCGGCATGGTCGGCACGCCGGACCTGCGCACGCTGTTCGTCAACATCCAGCATCCCGGCGAGGGCGGCAACGACCCCGGCGATCCCGCCGCTGCAAGAAAGCGCTCCACCTGGCCCGGCGGCGGCGGGCGGCCGCGCTCGGCCACAGTGGCGATCCGGCGCATCGACGGCGGCGCGATCGGCACCTGAAGGCGGATCGAGCTGGCTGTCGGCGCCGTCCGACAGCGCTCGGTGCCGTGTGCCGACAGCCGGGCCGAGGGGGCGTCCTAGGCTCCTGTGATTGAAATCGATCGAGGAGACGACGATGAACAGCCTCTTGCGCGCGATGGCGGGCGCGCTCTCGATGACGGCCGCGCTGTGGACCGGCGCCATCGCCCAGCCGGCCGGCGACGCGCCGCCAGTCCCGCGCGTGGAGCGGGCCGGCGGCATCAGCTACGTGAACGGGGGGGCGGGCGAAGAGGCCCGCGCGGTGATCGACCGCCTGTCGCCGGACTTCGCGTTGCGCAACGTGTTCAGCGGCCAGGGCGGCCAGTACGTGGTGGCCGAGCGCGTGACACTGCAGAACACCAGTGGCGGCGAGCCGGTGGTCATCCGGGACGCCGGCCCGATCCTGATGATCAGCCTGCCGCCGGGCCGCTACACGATGGAGGCCACGGTGGGCGGCCAGTCGCAGCGCAAGATCGTGCAGGTGGGCAGCGCGCCGATGCGCGTCGACTGGCGCTGGCCCGGCGCCTGACGGCGCTCGCCTGCTACTTCGACGTCGGCATCACGAACTCGGCGCCCTTGGGCGTGCTCTCGGGCCAGCGCTGCATCACCGACTTCTGCTTCGTGTAGAAGCGCACGCCCTCCTCGCCGTAGGCGTGCATGTCGCCGAACAGGCTCTTCTTCCAGCCGCCGAAGCCGTGCCAGGCCATCGGCACCGGGATCGGCACGTTGATGCCGACCATGCCGACCTGGATGCGGCGCGCGAACTCGCGCGCCACGTGACCGTCGCGCGTGAAGCAGGCGACGCCGTTGCCGAACTCGTGCGCATTGACCAGGGCCACTGCGCTGGCGAAGTCGGGCACGCGCACGCAGGCCAGCACCGGGCCGAAGATCTCTTCCTTGTAGATCTTCATTTCGGGCGTCACGTGATCGAACAGCGTGCCGCCGGTGAAGAAGCCCTGCTCGTGACCGGGCACCTTCAGGCCGCGGCCGTCGACCAACAGCTTCGCGCCCTCGTCGACGCCGTGCGCGATGTAGCCTTCAATGCGCTCGAGCGCCTGCGGCGTGACGATCGGGCCCATCTCGGCGTCGAGCTCCATGCCGTTCTTGACCTTCAGCGCCTTGGCGCGCTCGGCGAGCTTCGGCACGATCTGGTCGGCCACGTCGCCCACCAGCACCGCCACCGAGATCGCCATGCAGCGCTCGCCGGCCGAGCCGTAGGCCGCGCCGATCAGCGCGTCGACGCTCTGCTCCAGGTCGGCGTCGGGCATCACCACCATGTGGTTCTTCGCACCGCCAAGCGCCTGCACGCGCTTGCCGTGCTTCGCGCCGGTCTCGTAGATGTACTGCGCGATCGGGGTCGAGCCGACGAAGCTCACCGCCTTCACGTCGGGGTGGGTCAGCAGCGTGTCGACCGCCAGCTTGTCGCCCTGCACGACGTTGAACACGCCGTCGGGCAGGCCGGCCTGCTTCAGCAGCTCGGCGATGAAGAGGCTGGGGCTGGGGTCGCGCTCGCTGGGCTTGAGCACGAAGCTGTTGCCGGTGGCGATGGCCATCGGGAACATCCACATCGGCACCATGACCGGGAAGTTGAACGGCGTGATGCCGGCCACCACGCCCAGCGGCTGGCGCAGCACCCAATTGTCGATGCCCGTGCCGACCTGGTCGGTGAAGTCGGTCTTCAGCAGCTGCGGCGCGCCGCAGGCGAACTCGACGATCTCGATGCCGCGCGTGACCTCGCCCTGCGCGTCGGTGAACACCTTGCCGTGCTCGGCGGTGATCATCGCGGCCAGCGTGTCGCGCTGCTCGTTGAGCAGCTGCAGGAACTTGTTCAGCACCCGAGCGCGCCGCAGCGGCGGCGTGTCGGCCCAGGCCGGGAACGCGGCCTGGGCTGCGGCGACCGCAGCGTTCACCTCGTCGGCCGAGGCCAGCGCGACCTGGCGCGCGACGGCGCCGGTGGCCGGGTTGTAGACCGCCTGACGGCGCCCGCTCGTGCTGGGCACGGCACGTCCGCCGATGAAATGGCCGATCTCGGCGGTGGCGGTGAAAGCTTCGGGGGCGCCCATGTCGTGTCTCCTGGCGATGATTCGATCCCTGCAGCTTAGGTGCGCAAGGCGGGTCTGACCAGTCACATTGCGTGACTACATTGTTCATTTGGATGAACAATGAGCGCATGAGCACGACCCCCAACGCGCCGCTGTGGCCCCACGTGCATGCCCTCGGCACGATCGCGCAGAGCGGCAGTTTCACGCTCGCCGCGCAGCGGCTCGGCCTGTCGAAGGCAGCGGTCAGCCAGCGCATCGCCGAACTCGAGCGTGCGGTCGGCGTGCCGCTGCTGCAGCGTACGACGCGCAGCGTGCGGCTCACCGAGGCCGGCAAGCAGCTGGTCGACGAGACCGCCGCCAGCTTTGCGCAGATCGAGCAGAGCCTGCTCGGCGTGCGCGACCTGGCCTCGCAGCCGCAGGGCCTGGTGCGGATGACGGCGCCGGTCGCGCTGGGGCGCCAGCATGTCGGTCCACAACTCGAGAGCTTTCTGCGCGCCTGGCCCGGCATCCGCGTCGAACTCGACCTGTCGGACCGGCTGGTCAACCTCGCGCACGAGGGCTTCGACCTCGCGGTGCGCCACACCAGTGCGCCGCCCGACAGCCACGTGGCGTGGAAGCTGTGCGCGTCGCGCACGCTGCTGCTGGCCTCGCCGGCCTACCTGCGGCGGCGCGGCACGCCCCGCCATCCCGACGAGTTGGCGGGGCACGATTGCCTGCCCTATCTGCGCAGCGGGCCGGCGCTGTGGGCCTTCGAGCAGGCCGCGACCCGGGGCCGCCGCAGCGAGCCGGAGCGGGCCCGCGTCACCGTGACGGGCCTGCTGCGGGCCAACAACTCCGAGGTGCTGCGCGACGCAGTGCTGGCTGGCCTGGGGCTCGCGCTGCTGCCCGACTTCAGCGCGGCCGCGGCGGTGAAGGCCGGTCGGCTGCGCGAGGTGCTGCCCGACTGGCGGCCGGTCGGCTTCTTCGGCGATGCGATCTATGCGCTGCGACCCTTCAGCGCGCAGGTGCCGCGGGCCGTGCGCTCGCTGGTCGAACATCTGCGTGCCGCCCTGGAGCCGGGTTTCGATCCCGGAAAAAAACAGCCCACCGGGGAGGGTGGGCTGGCAAGTCCTTGGGAAAGGACATCGTTGGGACTGTTGGAGCGTGCCGCGCCGCGAAGGGTGATCGCTGTGGCGCCGGCGCGCGCATCCTTGTTCCGTGTGACAGCGGGTGAAGAAACTGTAGGAGTCGGGGCGTTGCACACCCATCCCCATAACGTAGGGGTTCGGGGGGGAGGTCCCGCCGCTGCGTTCAATCGAACGCGAGCGCGCTCACCGGCGGCAGGTGGGTAGACAGGCATTGCCAGTCGTCGCCGCCGTTCTCGCTGAGCCAGAGGTTGCCGCTGGTGGACGCCATCGCGAGGCGTTCGCCGCTGGCATCGACCCCGAGCGCATGGCGATAGACCAGGTCGTAGGCGGGCGGCGGCGGCAGCCCGCGCGTCAGCGTCTCGAAGCTGGCGCCGCCGTCGCGCGTGCGCGTCACCACCAGTCGGCCGTCGACCGGCACCCGGCACTCGTCCTTCACGGCCGGTACGAACCAGGCGGTCGCAGGTTGCTGCGGGTGGACGGCCACCGCGAAGCCGAACACCGAGGGGCCGGCCTCGGGGATCTCCTGCCAGCTGCGTGCGCCGTCGCGGCTGACGAAGATGCCGTTGTGGTGCTGGGCCCACAGCGTGTCCGGTGCGGCGCGGCATTGCACCACGCGGTGCGGATCCTGGATGTTCTGTTCGTAAGCCTGGTCGGGCGGCATGAAGGCCGCGCGCATGCCCTGCGCCGACAGCGTCCAGCTCGCGCCCTCGTCGTCGCTGCGCCAGACGCCGCCGCACGAGATCCCGAGCAGCAGTCGCCGGCTGTCGCGCGGGTCGACCAGCACGCTGTGGATGCCCGGGTGGTCGTAGCCGCCGCCGAACCAGCCGCGGCGCTCGGGGCGTTGCCACAGCGACTCGACCAGTCGCCAGCTCGCACCCCGGTCTTCGGAGCGGAACAGGCCCCCTGGGATGGTGCCGGCCCACAGCACGCCGGGCTGTTCAGGCCCGCCGGCGGCGAGGCTCCAGATCAGCTTCAGATCCCAGGGCACCGGATCGTCGTTGCCGTCCGGCTTGGCCGGATAGGCCGGTGCGGCCAGCTCCTGCCAGTGGCTGCCACCATCATCGCTGCGGTGCAGCTTGCAGCCGAAATGACCGAGGTTCAGCGCGGCGTACAGCGCGCCGTCGCGTGCGTCATGCAGGACTTGACTGACCGGGTCGCCGAGGAAGGCCGGTGCGGCGTTCGGCCGCCACCCGCCGGTGTCGTCGCGGTGCCAGCCCTGCAAACCCTTGCGGGTGGCGACCCAGAGTCGGTTCGACGGCATGAGGCTCTCCTTGTCATCAGGCCGCGCGCTGATCGTTCAGCCGCCGGTCAGCGCCTGCAGCACATGCACGTCGGCATCGGGGCGCAGCGCGTCGCTCAGGTGCTGCCGATCCCGGGCCCGCTGCCCGTCGATGAACACCGCGACGTGAGCGCGCAGGGCGCCCTGGTCATCGAGCAGGTAGCCGCGTGCCCGCGGGCTGGTCTTGAACACCTGCTCGAGGGCTTCGGCCAGCGTCGCGGCCTGCAGCACGTGCCGCGGACAGTCGACGTGGCGCTGCAGGTGGGCCGTGAACGTGACGCTGACCATTGCGCACGATTCTGCCGCTGCAGCGGGCCTGTGGTGCGTCGGGGCGTCAGCTTGCGAGGGCGCTGCCGCCGTGGCGCGGCGTGCACCAGCAGGTGGGGCCGCTCCGGCGCTCGCCGAGGAAGCCGAACTCGAGTGCCGGCCGCTGGCCGCTGATCAGTTCGGCCAGCGCCCGCCCGGAGCCCGCGCCATGCGTCCAGCCGAGCGTGCCGTGGCCGGCGTTGACCCACAGGTTCGCGATGCGGCTGCGGCCGATGCAGGGAATGTTGGTGGGCGTGCTCGGCCGCAGGCCGGCCCAGAAGTTCGGTGCGGACAGATCGGCCACGCCGGGAAACAGCTCTTCGTAGCGCCGCACCAGCGCCTGGCAGCGCACGCGCGCGGTGGGGCTGTCGAGGCCGGTGTCGTAGCCGGCCAGCTCGGCGGTGCCGGCGATGCGGACCTCGTCGCCCAGGCGCGAGACGGCGATCTTGCGCGCGTCGTCGATCATGCTGACCACGCTGGCGCGCTCCGGCCGGCGCAGCTTCAGCGTCGCCGAGTAGCCTTTGCCGGGTAGATGTTGAGGTGCACACCGAGCGGGCGCAGCAGCGGCGCCGTGTAGGAGCCGAGCGCCGCCACGAAGGCATCGGCCTTCAGCGTGCGCGGCTGCTGCGACGCGAGGTCGTGGATGCGCACCGTGCCCAGCCGATCGCCTTCGCGGTCCAGGCCGTCGATCGCGTGGCCGTACAGGAAGACCGCACCGCGCGCGGCGCAGCGCTTCGCCAGCTCCTGCGTGAACACGCGTGCGTCGCCCGATTCGTCGCTCGGCGTGTAGGTGCCGCCGGCGATGCGCGGGCCGTAGCTCGCCAGCGCCGGCTCGACGCGCAGCACCTCGTCGCGCGACAGCACTCGGCGGTCGACGCCGTGGCGGCGCATCAGCTCGGCACCGGCCGCGCCGCCTTCGAGATCCTTCTGGCTGCTGAAGAAATGCAGGATGCCGCGCTCGAGCCGGTGGTACTCGATGCCGGTCTGCGCCACCAGGGCCTTCAGCGACTCGTGGCTGTAGCGGCCCAGCGCGACGAGCTGCTGCACGTTGCGCTCGAAGGCGCCGTCGGTGCATTGCGTCAGGAAGCTCAGGCCCCAGCGCCATTGCCAGGGATCGAGCTTGGGGCGGAACAGCAGCGGAGAGTCGTCGCGCGCCAGCCACTTCAGCACCTTCAACGGCGCCTCGGCGTTGGCCCAGGGCTCGCAGAAGCTGACCGAGATCTGCGCCCCGTTGGCGAAGCTGGTTTCCAGCGCGGCGTCGGGCTGGCGGTCGACGACCGTGACCTCGTGCCCCTGCTCGAGCAGGTACCAGGCGGTGCTGACGCCGATGATGCCGGCGCCCAGGACGATGACCTTCATGATGGCGACTCCTCTCGTCAAGCCTGCTTCAGCGGCGTCAGCAGCAACTGCGCCGCGACCGCCCACATCACCACGGCGACCAGTGCGTCGATCGCCCGCCATGCGGCCGCCTGGCGCAGGAAGCGCGCCGCGCCGACCGCGCCGAACCGAGCAGCGCGAACCACGCCGCCGACGCCAGCCAGGCGCCGGCCACGAAGCCCAGCTGCGCCGCACCGGCGTGCTGGGCGCCGACGCCGCCGACCAGCACCACGGTGTCCAGATAGACGTGCGGATTCAGGTAGGTGAGCGCGAGCGTGGTGCTCAGCGCGCCGCCGAGCGAGCCGCCGCCGGCGGCGAGCTGCAGCCCGGCGGCCGAGCCTTGCCAGGCCTGGCGCGCGGCGCGCCAGCCGTAGGCCACCAGGAAGGCCGCACCGCCGTAGCGGAAGGCTTCCAGCAGCAGCGGCTGCGCGGCGATCAGCGCCCCGAGGCCGAACACGCCCAGCGCCACCAGCAGCCAGTCCGACAGCGTGCAGAGCAGCACCACCGGCAGCACGTGCGCGCGCATCACGCCCTGGCGCAGCACCAGGGCGTTCTGGGCGCCGATCGCGACGATCAGGCCGCCCATCATCAGCGCGCCCTGCAGCAGCGCGGCGGGCACGGCGGGGTCTGGCAGGAGGCTGGGAGACAGCATGGAGGGATTGTGGCCAGCGCCCGCCTCCCAGAGAAGTGTGATTCAAGTTATTGGCATTACATTAGAAATACTGATCGATTGACCGAGACCGCGACATGCAGAACCTCGATCCCGCCGCGCTCGATTGCCTGGCGGCGCTGGCCGACGATGGCAGCTTCGAGCGCGCCGCGCAGCGGCTGTCGATCACGCAGTCGGCGGTGTCGCAGCGGCTGCGGGCGCTCGAGTCCCAGGTCGGCCAGCTGCTGGTGGTGCGGGCCCGGCCGTTGCGGCTGACCGAGCCGGGCAAGGTGCTGCTGCGTTTCGCGCGGCAGCTGCAGGCCATGCGTGCCGACGTCGCGCGCGAACTCGGCGAGCGCATGCAGTCGCAGGCCCGGCTGCCGATCGCCGTCAACGCCGACAGCCTGGCCACCTGGGTGCTGCCGGCGCTGGACGGCCTGGTGCAGCAGGGCCTGAAAGACGGCTTCGGGCTGGAACTGATCGTCGACGACCAGGACTTCACCCACGAGTGGCTGCGCCAGGGCCAGGTGCTGGGCTGCGTGTCGACCGTGCCGCAGGCGCTGCGCGGCTGCCGCGTCGAGCCGCTCGGCGTGATGCGCTACATCGCGGTGGCCAGCCCCGGCTTCGTGGCGCGTGAGCTGGGCGGCGACGCGGCCGCCGGCCTGCACCGCGGCAACTTCGCGCGCGTGCCTTTCCTGGTGTTCAACCGCAAGGACGACACGCAGACGCAGTGGGTCGCCCAGGCCTTCGGGGTGCGCGCGCCGAGGCTGGAGGAGCGTTTCGTGCCGTCTTCCGAGGCCTATGTGCGGGCCGCCGCCCTGGGTTGGGGCATCGGCGTGGTGCCGGAGCTGCAGGTGCGCGAACGGCTCGCGCAAGGCGAGCTGTTGTGCCTGCGTCCCGACATCGGCATCGAGGTGGCGCTCTACTGGCACCAGTGGAAGCTGGGCGACGACAGCGGACTGCCGGTGCGCGCCGCGCGGCTGGACGAGGTGGGCGCGGCGCTGGCGCGCGGCGCCGCCATGGCGCTGGATCGCTGACGGCGG
>NZ_AZSN01000121.1:0-11438 GCF_000576225.1 Methylibium sp. T29-B
CGGCGCCAATCGCCCGGCCGCGCCAGCAACCCGCCCTGCCCTCGACCGGCCGCGCCAGCAAGGGCTGCGTGAAATGGCCGCGCAGCGAGAAGCGCTCGCCCCACTCGGCCGGCGGCGTGGCGTCGAGCCGCAGTTCGTGGCGCCGCACGCCGTTGCGCACCACCAGGTCCACCGCGTCGAGCGACAGCGGGGGCGCGCCCCGCAGTTCGTCGGTCCACACCAGGGTGCCACCTTGGATCACGAACTCCTGCTGGCTGAAGAACCAGTCCGTCGCCGCGCCCTCATCGCCGGGGCCCGATGACTCCAGTCCGGCCACGAGGATGCGACCGCGCGCGTCGCGTCGCACCTCGAGCCGCGCGCCCTCGACCCGCAACTGGTCGAAGCGCAACCGCCAGCGCCCGTCCCAGCCCGGCAGCAGGGACGACGGCGACAACACGGCGCGCACGCTCGGCAGGCGCAGCGCCTCGCGCGGCTCGATGTCCTGCTGCGGTGCCTCGTACAGCACCACGTCGCGCAGCTCGATGGAACGGGCCCAGCGCCACACCGAGCCGCCATCCGTGACTTCGATCGCGCCGATGCGCACCGGCACGCCCAAGGCGTGGCTCACACGCATCTCCATGTCGGGACGCCAGTGTCGATACGCGGCAGAATCGCCCACTGCAGAACCAGCCACGCCGCGATCACGATGCTCGACACGAGCAGCACGCCAGCCAGTCCCCAGCGCCCTGCCCTGGCCCAGCCGGAACGTCGCCGGGGCGGGCGGGCGACCGACGGCGGCGGTGACACAGTGGCAGGGGCGGGAGGCGGGATGGACGGCATCGAATGGCAGAACGGGCGGCGGGGCGCGCAGCACGCACGCCTTGCGCGCCGCACTGACTGCACGGCCCGCCACGTGGCCGGCATGCCGCGTCTGGCGCTCCGTCGACGGGCAGCACGCTAGCACAGACCCTTCGGCCACACGATGCGTTCCCTGCCTGAAACAAGCACGAACAACGGCGACGGCCCGGTGAACGCCTGCCCGACCGGACCGGCGCAGGCGGCCCATTCGCGCTTCGTCCAGCGCATCCGCCGCCGCTACCCGGCCGAGTTGGCCTTGCTGCCACCCGGCGTGCCGGGACGCGAAGCCATCGGCGCCTTGATTGACACCCTGCAGTCCGGCGGCCGGGCCCTGCCGGCCGCCTTGCGCGTGGCCCGTCAGCTGGTGATCGAGCGGCTGGCGGTGCTCGACATCGAGGCGCACGCCCCGCTCGACACCGTCACGCTCACCATGAGCACGTTGGCCGAGGTGACGCTGGACCGCGCACTGGCGCAGGCCTTCGCCGACCAGGACGCGCGCCACGGCATCCCGTGCAAGGCCGACGGCCGTCGGGCCGCGTTCTGGGTGCTGGGCATGGGCAAGCTCGGCGCGGTCGAGCTCAACGTGTCGTCGGACATCGACCTGATCTATGTCTATGACGAAGACGGCCAGACGGCCGGTCATGGCAACAGCCGCGCCGGCGCGTCGATCAGCAACCACGAGTACTTCAGCCAGGTGGCGCGCACGCTCTATGCGCTGATCGGCGAGACCACCGAGGACGGCAACGTGTTCCGCGTCGACCTCGCGCTGCGGCCGAACGGCAACTCCGGCCCGCCGGTGGTGAGCCTAGCGATGCTGGAGGAGTACTTCCTCGTGCAGGGCCGCGAGTGGGAACGTTTCGCGTGGCTGAAGAGCCGCGTGGTCGCGCCGGCCAGCGCCATGACCAGCGGCGAGGCGCTGCCGCTGCGCGACGTGGTGATCCCGTTCGTGTTCCGTCGCTACCTCGACTACGGCGTGTTCGAGGGCCTGCGCCAACTGCACCGCAAGATCCGCGATGAGGCGGCGCGGCGCGCCGCCGGACGGCCCGAGCGCGCCAACGACGTGAAGCTGTCGCGTGGCGGCATCCGCGAGATCGAGTTCACCGTGCAGCTGCTGCAGGTGGTGCGCGGTGGCCAGTTCCCCGAGCTGCGCACGCGCTCGACGCTGACCGCGCTGGAGCGGCTGGTCGCGGTCGGCGTGATGAAGCCCGAGACGGCCGGCAAGCTCGCCGAGGCCTACCGCTTCCTGCGCCGGCTGGAACACCGCATCCAGTACCTCGACGACCAGCAGACGCATCTGCTGCCGACCGACGATGCCGATCTCGGTGGATCGCCCGCTCGATGGGGCTGATCTGCACGGCCGACACCTGCGAGCTGCTCGACACGCTGGGCACGCACCGCGAGTTCGTCGCGACCGAGTTCGACGCGCTGCTGCACGACGGCCGCACGCCGGGCGCCGGCGGCTGCAAGAGCTGCGGCGGCCCGCCGCCCCAGCTCGACGGCGAAGCCTTCCTCGAGCGCCTGCCGGCGGCGATCGCCGCGCGCGTGCGGAGCTTCTGCGCGACGCCGAAGGTCGCCGTGCTGCGCGACGAGACGAAGCTGCGGCTGGCCAAGCTGATCGGCCGCGCCTCGCTGGCCATCGACGAGGTCGACATCCGCGAGGACGCGGTGCTTCGCTTCATCGATTGGCTCGAGCCGCTGCTGCGCCGCGAGAGCTACCTGGCGCTGCTGGCCGAACGGCCCGAGGTGCTGAACCGGCTGCTGCGACTGCTGGGCCTGGCGCGCTGGCCGATGCGCTACCTGATGCGCCACCCGGGTGTGATCGACGAGTTGGCCGATGCCCGTGCGCTGCAGGGGCGCTTCGAGCGCGCCGCCTACCTGCGCGACCTGAACGAGCGCCACAGTGCCTGGAAGCGCGGCGGCCAGGCCGACGAGGAGTCGCTGCTCGACACGCTGCGCCGCGCCCACCATGCGGAGGTGTTCCGCACGCTGGTGCGCGACGTCGAGGGAGCGCTCAGCGTCGAGCAGGTGGCCGACGATCTGTCCGCGCTGGCCGACGCCACGCTCGACTGCGCCATCCGCTGGGCCTGGCAGCACCTGCGGCAGCGCCACCGCGACGACCCGCATTTCGCGGTGGTCGCCTACGGCAAGCTTGGCGGCAAGGAGCTCGGCTACGGCTCCGACCTCGACGTGGTGTTCCTGTTCGACGACGCCGACGAGGCTGACCCCGACAAGGCCGCCGAGGTCTACGCCGCCTTCGTGCGCAAGCTGATCACCTGGCTCACGCTGCGCACCGCGGCCGGCGAGCTGTTCGACATCGACACCGCGCTGCGCCCCAACGGCAACTCGGGACTGCTGGTGACCTCGATCGCGTCGTTCGAGCGCTACCAGGCCGGCCGCGGCAGCAACACCGCGTGGACCTGGGAGCACCAGGCGATCACGCGGGCGCGCTGGTGCGCTGGCGAGCCGGCCCTCGCGCCCCGCGTCGAGGCGGTGCGGCGCGCGGTGCTGGCGGCGCCGCGCGATGCCGCAGCCCTGCGTGAGGAGGTCCGCACCATGCGCGAACGGGTGCGCGCCGCCCACCCGGTGCCGGCCCGTGACGGCCAGCCACCGCCGTTCGACGTGAAGCACAGCGAGGGCGGCATGATGGACGTCGAGTTCGCGGTGCAGACGCTGGTGCTGGCGCATGGTGCGGCGCACCCGGCGCTGCGCGACGACATCGGCAACATCGCGCTGCTGCGACTCGCCGAAACCGTGGGCCTGCTGCCGCCGGGCGTGGGCCAGGGCGCCGCCGATGCCTACCGGGAACTGCGCCGGCCCAGCACCGCGCGCGGCTCGACGAGCGCCGACGCAGTTCGACGGCGAGGCCTTCGCCACCGAGCGAGCCGCGGTGCGCGCGCTCAGCCGTGCCGTCTTCGGCTGAGGGGCCGCGCAGCCTGGTGCGGCCGGGCAGCATCGCCTGGGCCCTGGTAGGGCTGCTGATGCTGTTGCCGGCGCTCGCGGTCTACCCGAGCCCCACCGCCGAACCGGTGCTGAACTGGCAGCCGGCGCTGTGGCTCACCGAACCGTGGCGTGCCTGGAGCGCCGTCTGGGTGCACCTGAGCCGGCAACACCTGCTCGTCAACTTGGCCGGCGGGCTGTTGGTGGTCGCGCTCGGCGTCGCCGCCCGCGTCCCGATGCGCGCCGCCATCGCCTGGGCGACGGCGTGGCCATTGACGCAGCTCGGCCTGCTGCTGATGCCCGACCTGGTGCGCTATGCCGGCCTGTCGGGGGTATTGCACGCCGGGGTCGCCATCGTCGCAGTCGTGCTGCTGCGGCGCGCGGATGCGGCGTCGCGGCGGCTGGGGGGCGCCATCGTCGCCGTGCTGACCGTCAAGCTGCTGAGCGAATCGCCGTGGCGCGGACCGCTCGCGCATCCCGAAGGCTGGGACATCGCGGTCGCACCGCTCGCGCACAGCACCGGCGCGATCGCCGGGGCACTGCTCGCCTGGCTGCTGCTGCGCCGGCGCTGACGCCAGGGTTCAGTCGCGGATGCGGCGCACCAGCGCGGTGGTGGAGTAGCCGGGCAGGAACGGGATGGCGAGCGCGCCGCCGCCCCAGCTGCGCACCAGCGCGGTCTCGGCCAGCGTCTCCATGTCGTAGTCACCGCCCTTGACGTACAGGTCAGGTCGCACCTGCTTCAGCAACTCGACCGGCGTCGGCTCGTCGAACAGCGTGACGAGGCTCACGCTCTCGAGCGCTGCCAGCACCGCGGCGCGGTCGGCCTCGCGGTTCAGCGGTCGGTCCGGCCCCTTGCCGAGGCCGCGCGCCGACGCGTCGCTGTTCACTGCGACCACCAGACTGCCGCCGAGCGAGCGCGCCTGCGCCAGGTACTCGACGTGACCCCGGTGCAGGATGTCGAACACGCCGTTGGTGAAGACGATCGGCCGCGCGAGTTCGCCGAGGCGCTGACTCAAGGCCCGGCGGGAGCAGAGCTTGCCGTGGAAGGCAGGGGGCGTCATGCCGCCATTGTCGCGTGCCCCGCGCCGGGCGGCCGCGATGAGGCGGACTCGATCAGGCCGGCTGGGTGCCCGGGGGGCCGCCGGCCGCCGAAGCCGCCGCCGCGGTGGCGGCCAGCTTCTGCGTCATTTCCTTGCGGAAGCGGTTGAGCTCCTGGACGCTCTCGAAGCTGCGCTCCATCAGCAGGCTCAGGTTGTGCAGGATGCGTTCGACCACCTTGTTCTCCCACACGGCATCGAACTGGATCTGCTTGTCGAGCCAGGCCTCCAGCCACTCGGGATCGGGCAGGCGCGACTGGATGGTGTCGCGCGGGAACAGCCTCTCGTTGACATGCAGGTTGGTCGGGTGCAGGGCCTGCGCGGTGCGGCGCGCACTCGCCATCAGCACGCCGACCTTGGCGAACGCGGCCTTGGCCTCGTCGCCGAACTTCTGCAGTGCGCGCTTCATGTAGCGCAGGTAGGCGCCGCCGTGGCGCGCTTCGTCGCGCGCCAGCGTTTCGTAGATCGCCTTGATGACCGGCTCGTCGTGCCACTCAGCCGCGCGGCGGTACCAGTGGTTGAGGCGGATCTCGCCACAGAAGTGCAGCATCAGCGTCTCGAGCGCCGGGGCGGGATCGAACTCGAAACGCACCTCGTGCAGTTCGGCCTCGGTGGGCACCAGATCGGGCCGGAAGCGACGCAGGTATTCCATCAGCACCAGCGAGTGCTTCTGCTCCTCGAAGAACCACACGCTCATGAAGGCCGAGAAGTCGCTGTCGTCACGGTTGTCGCGCAGGAACATCTCGGTGGCCGGCAGCGCCGCCCACTCGGTGATGGCGTTCATCTTGACGGTCTGCGCCTGCTCTTCGGAGAGGCGGCTGGCGTCGAACTGGTCCCAAGGAATGTCCTTGTCCATGTTCCAGCGCACGGATTCGAGTTGCTTGAAGAGTTCGGGGTAAAGCATGTCGGCCCCTTGTTGAGCTGCGCCGATTGTAGGTGGCGGGCGTGACACGACGGCGTCATATCCCGTGCGCCGAGCAGCGCCTTCTTGAGCGGAAAATGCGTCGCGCTCAACCGTGCTGCGCGCGCCAGCGCCGCGTTTCCCCGGCGATCGCACCCAGCGCGGCCAGCGCCGTCACACCCGCCACCGGCCGGCGCTGCAGCACCGGCGCACTGCCGCCGGCCCAGATCTCGATCGACGGCGGCAACTTCTCCCGCAACTCCGCGAGACCGGTCGTGACCGCCGTCGGCGTGAGTATCGAGCTGAAGCTCAGCGCCACGATGTCGGCGCGCTGCGACTTGGCGGCCAGCACGATGTCCCAGATCGGCGTCTGCACCCCCAGGCTCAGGCAGCGGCAACCTTCCAGCAGGAACAGCGGTTCGGCCATCAGCAGCCCCAGGCCGTGCGGCTCGTGCGGGAAGGTGGTCAGCAACACGCGGGGCCGGCTGCCCGTCTCGGGCACCGGCACCGTGCTGATGGCCTGACGCAGCAGCACGTGCATCGATTCGGTGTACAGGTGCTCCTCGAAGACTTCCAGATGACCGCGCATCCAAGCGTCGCCGATCAACGTATTCAAGGGCGAGATGACCTCGATGACGAAGCGCGCCAACCCCAGCTGCAGTTGTGCCTGCGCCAATTGGCGGCGCAGTCCGTCCACGTCATGAGCGCGCACCAGATCGACGTAGGCGCGAAGATCGGGTTGGCCGGGATCGCCGCGCGGTCCCGCGACCGCGGCACCGCTGTCGCTGAGCCGCAGCAGGGCGTCGACCGGCTGCGCGACGATCTGCCCAGGCCGGTGCCCGGCGTCGAGCAGGCGCTTGATGACGCGCAGCTTCTCCACCTGATCCAGCGGATAGAAGCGCTCGGCCAGCGCGTTCCGGTCCGGCACGGGGAAGCCGTAGCGGCGCTCCCAGATGCGCAAGGTGTCCTTCGTCAGCCCCGTGTCGCGCTCGACCGCCGCGATGGACAGGGCGATGGGACGGGTTTCGCTGCGTGTGCTCATCGCCGCTGGCGCCAGCTCGCGCACGGCCATCGACAAACCGGGGATACACGTTTCATTGCGGGTCGACCAGCATTTGACGGGGGCATGGGCGCTCGTAATATAGATCAGTTCCAGCGTTTGACCAGGACAAACAGGAGATCCTCATGCCCACTCTTGCCACGAGATCAGCCAGCGCCACCCTCTCGCCACGGCGCCGTCCGTGGCTCGGTCGCTCGGCGTTGCGACGCCTCGCGATCGCCGCGCTACTGTGCATCGTGGGCAGCGGCGCACAGGCCGCGTGCCCGCCGTTGCTGGACCGCAGCTTCCCCCGCCTGCAAGACGAGAAGCCGCAGAACCTCTGCCAGTACGCCGGCAAGGTGGTGGTGGTGGTCAACACCGCCAGTTATTGCGGCTTCACCTCCCAGTACAAGGGGCTCGAGGCGCTGCACGCCCGGTACCAGTCGAGAGGCCTGGTCGTGCTCGGCTTCCCGTCCAATGACTTCGGCTCGCAGGAACCCGGCAGCAACCAGGACATCGCCGCATTCTGCGAGAACACCTTCGGCGTCAGGTTTCCGATGTTCGCGAAGTCCAGCGTGAAGGGCAGCGCCCGCAACCCGTTGTACGCAGACCTCGCGCAGCGCACCGGGAAGACGCCCGCATGGAATTTCCACAAGTACCTGATCGGCCGCGACGGGCAGGTCGTGCTCAGCTTCTCGAGTCAGACCGACCCGCAAGACCCTGTGTTTGTCCAAGAGATTGAAAAACTTGTGGATTCACAATAAGACTGAACAGTAATATATAGACCATGCAGTTCAATAAGTTACAGCCCGAGAGCGGCAACGCCAATGCCAGAGACGGGCATCCATGGAGCTGCTTGCAAGTCGTTGCACCCACCTACGGAACATTCCGCGGCCATGTCGGTCGCAGCAAAGGTTGCCGCCGTCCTTCCCGGACCCGGCCCCCCGGTCCCGCTGCCGGGCGCTCTTTTCTGCCGCGAAGCCTTCCCCAGTGGATTGAAATCCCTGAGCACTTCTCCTCCTCCCTCCCTCCCTCCTTGGCTCAGGGGCGCTTCGCAGCATTTGTTCTTCCGATCGAGTCCCTCGCCGAACCGATCCTGACCCGCGACGCCGGTGTCCGCACCGGCGTCGCGCCGTCTGCGCGGTGATGCCGATGCGCCGCGTCGCCGTCATCGGGTCAGGGATTGCCGGTCTGGCTGCGGCGCACGCCCTGACCACGGAGCCCTCGCCGGCGCCGCTCGCGGTGACGCTGTTCGAAGCGGGCGACTATCTCGGCGGGCACACCCACACGGTCGACATCACGCTCCCGGGCACGAACGGTCCGGTCTCTCACGGCGTGGACACCGGCTTCCTGGTGTTCAACCACCGCACCTATCCCAAGCTGGTGGGCCTGTTCGAGGCCCTCGGCGTGGCGACCGCGCCGTCGGACATGTCGTTCTCGGTGCAGGCGCCCGACGCCGGGGCCGCGGGGCTCGAGTGGAGCGGCTGCAATCTGGACACGGTGTTCGCGCAGCGCCGAAACGTCGCGCGCCCGCGGTTCTGGCGGATGCTGAGGGACATCCTGCGTTTCAACCGTCTCGCGACCGCGATCGCGGAGCGCAACGAGGATGCGCAGCTCACGCAGCCGATCGGCGATTTCCTGGCCGAGCACGCCTTCAGCCCCGAGTTCCGCGACTGGTACTTCCTGCCGATGATCGGCTGCATATGGTCCTGTCCGACCGATCAGATGCTGCGTTTTCCGGTCGCGACGATGATCCGCTTCTGCCACAACCACGGCCTGATCCAGGTGACCGACCGGCCGCAGTGGCACACGGTGCGCGGCGGCGCGCGGCACTACGTCCGGAAGATCGCCGAGCGACTGACCGACGTGCGCCTGTCCACGCCGGTGCGTCGGGTGATGCACGTGCCCGGCGGCGTGCGGGTCGCCACCGACGCCGGCAGCCTGCCGTTCGACGCGGTCGTGCTGGCCTGCCACAGCGACCAGGCGCTGGCGCTGCTGGCCGATCCGACCCCGCAAGAGCGCGCCGTGCTCGGCGCGATCCGCTACCAGCCGAATCGCGCGGTGCTGCACACCGACAGCTCGGTGCTGCCGAAGCGCCGCCGGGCCTGGGCCGCCTGGAACTACGAGCGCGCCACGACCGGCTCGCGCGAGCAGGCTGCGGTATGCCTGCACTACCTGATGAACCGGCTGCAGCCGTTGCCGTTCCAGCAGCCTGTCGTCGTGTCGCTGAACCCGACCCGCGAACCGGCGCGCGGCAGCGTGCTCGGCGATTACGACTACGCCCACCCGGTGTTCGACCTCGCGGCCATTGAAGCCCAGCGGCGCCTGCCGGACATCCAGGGCGGCAGCGCGCAGCGCTGGTACTGCGGCGCCTGGACCGGCTACGGCTTCCACGAGGACGGGCTGGCGTCCGGCCTGGCCGCGGCGCGGGCCGTGCGCGGGTGGCTGGCCGCTGCGGCCGCGCCGCGTGCCGCATGAGCGGCCCGCTGGCCATGGGCATCGCCGCACGACCGCTGATCGCCTTCGGCAGCGTGCGCCACACGCGGCTGCGCCGACGCGACACGCGTTCGCCTACCCCACCTACTTCCTGATGCTGCCGATGCGCAGCCTGCGCAGCACGCCTTGCATCGCTCTGCCGCGCAACCGTTTCGGCCTGATCGGCTTCCACGACACTGACCACGGCGACGGCCGCGCCGACGCGCTGGCCTGGCTCGACGAGTTGCTGGCCGGCGAAGGCGTCGCCGATGCCCGCGGCGAGGTCTGGCTGCAGACCTATCCGCGCGTGCTCGGCTACGTGTTCAAGCCGGTGAGCTTCTGGTACGCGCACCGCGAGGACGGCTCGCTCGCCGCGATCGTCGCGGAAGTGAACAACACCTTCGGCGAGCGCCACTGCTACCTGCTGCACGGCGACGGCCTGGCCTGGGGTCGGGAGCTGAGCGCCGCGAAGGTCTTCCACGTCTCGCCGTTCTGCGCCATCGAGGGACGCTACCGCTTCCGGTTCCTGCGCACCACGCATCCGAGCCCCGCGGCGCGGCGGTCCCACCCGGACGCGATCGAGCACATCGTCGCCTGCATCGCGCACGACGACACCCAGGGGCCCCTGCTGCAGACCAGCGTCAGCGGCGCGCTCGTGCCGTTGAACGCGGCGAGCCTGCGGCGTGCCTTCTGGCGCATGCCGCTGATGAGCGCCGGCGTGATCGCGCGCATCCACTGGCAGGCGCTGCGGCTGTGGCTCAAGCGCGTGCCCTTCTTCGGCAAACCCGTCCCGCCCCGCGCCTTCGTCAGCCGCTGAACGACCGATGAACACCACCACCCATGGCGGCACCGTGCCGCGTCTCGAGCCCGCCACCCTGCCGCCGTCGGCGCCCGCTGCCGCGCGCGCCGTGTTCCGGCTGCTGACGCGGCTGCGGCACGGTCAGCTCGACGTGCAGATGCCCGACGGCACGAGCGCACGCTTCGGCGGCCTGCGCGAGGGCGGCGACGTTCGCGCCGCGATCCGGCTGCGCAACTGGGGCGTCTGCGGCGCGGCGCTGCGCAGCGGCGACATCGGCTTCGCCGAGAGCTACATCGCCGGCGACTGGAGCACGCCCGACCTGGCGGCACTGCTGCGGCTGTTCGTCGCCAATCGCGAGGAGATCGAGACCCTGGTCTACGGCAGCTGGTGGGGCTCGCTGCTGTACCGCGTCCGGCACCTGCTCAACCGCAACTCGCGCCGTGGCAGCAAGAAGAACATCCACGCGCACTACGACCTCGGCAACGCTTCTATGCGCTCTGGCTCGACGAGACGATGAGCTACTCGAGCGCCTGGTTCGACGGCGATCCGCGACGCTCCACGGCCGAGGGCCAGCACGCCAAGATCCGGCGCGCACTGACCGAGGCCGGCGTGACGGCGGGATCGCGCGTGCTCGAGATCGGCTGCGGCTGGGGCGGCGTGGCCGAGGTCGCGGCGCGCGACTTCGGTGCCCACGTGACCGGCGTCACGCTGTCGTCCGAGCAGCTCGATTACGCGCAGCAGCGGCTGCGGCGCCACGGCCTCACGAGCCTGGCCGACCTGCGCTTCCAGGACTACCGCGACATCCCCGACGGTCCGTTCGACGCGGTGATCTCGATCGAGATGTTCGAGGCGGTCGGCCGCGCCTACTGGGACGACTACTTCCGCACGCTGTCCGACAAGCTCCGGCCCGGCGGTCGGGCCTGCATCCAGAGCATCACGATCCGCGACGACCTGTTCGATCGCTACATGAGGAGCACCGACTTCATCCAGCAGTACATCTTCCCCGGCGGGCTGCTGCCGAGCATCGGCGCCTTCGAGGCCGAGGCCCGCCGCGCGGGATTCGAGGTGGAGACGACCTTCCGCTTCGGTCCCGACTACGCCGAGACGCTGCGGCGCTGGCGCGAAGCTTCATGGGCGAGGAGGCCCGCGTGCGCCAACTCGGCTTCGACACGCGCTTCGTGCGCATCTGGGAGTTCTACCTCGCCTACTGCGAGGCGGCCTTCGCGGCCGGCAACACCGACATCGTGCAGTTCACCCTGCGCAAGCCCGGCGCGGCGAGCGTTTGATGGAACGTCGCGCCTGCCTGCAGCTCCTGGCCGCCGCCGCGTGCGCGGCGGCCGTGCCGGCGCCGCG
>NZ_AZSN01000122.1:0-11379 GCF_000576225.1 Methylibium sp. T29-B
GCCGCAGGCCGCGGCCCACGGTGTGGCGGCCGGCACGGACCACACCGCCCAGTCCGGCGTGGCGAGCCACTGCAGGCCGGCGTTCAGCTGCGCCACCGTCCAGGCGGCCGGCCCCCACAGCGGCGGCAGCAGCACGCCCAACAGCGCCAGCGGCGTGACGCCGAGCGTGATGATCGGAATGGCGACCAGATTGGCGGCGAAGCCGACCAGCGACAACTGCTGGAAGAACACCAGCGTCAAGGGCGCAAGACCCAGCGTCGCGATGGCCTGCGTGCGCAGGCCGCCCGACAGCAGCCGAACCAGCCACTCCGCAACGCCCTGCCAGCGCAGCCGCGTCGGTGCGGTCGCCAGCCCGGTGGTCGCCGCGACGAGCCCACGCGCCTCGCCCGAGGCCAGCAGCAGGCCCACGGCCGCGAAGGACAGCCAGTAGCCCGGCTGCAGCAGGGCCCAGGGATCGATCGCGGTCACGACCACCATGGCGGCCGTCCAGACCAGCGGCCAGCTCCAGCGCAATCCGGCTGCTCCCAGGACGACGACGCTGGCCAGCATCAGCACCGTGCGCTGCGCCGGCACGCCCCAGCCGGCGAACACCGCATAGGCGCAGGCCGCCGTCAGGCCACCCCAGCGCGCGGCGAGCGGTGTCGGGCACATCCCCATCGCACGGCGGCTGCGCCGCCACAGTGCGCCGACGCCCAAGCCCGCGAGCCACGCGAACATCGTGACATGCAGGCCGCTGATGGACATGAGGTGTGCGACGCCGGTCTGGCGATAGAGCGCCCAGTCGTCGCGCTCGATCGCAGCCTGGTCGCCCACCGCCAGCGCGGCCAGCACGCCGGCTGAGGAGGCATCGGCCACACGCGCCGTGATCGCGTCGCGCACCGATTGCCGCAGGCGATCGACGACGTGGCCCTCGCCGTCTCCGAGCAGGCGGTTGGGCGTGTCGCGCACCGCACGCACCGAGCCGGTCGCGCGCACGCCCTGCTCGAAGAGATACAGCTCGTAGTCGAAACCGTGCGGATTCGACAGGCCATGCGGGCGCTTCAGGCGCAGCATCAGCTGCCAGCGCTGGCCGGCGCGCAGCGCGGGCAATTCGGGGCCGTCGGGTGTGGCGTACCAGCCGAGCGACAGGCGGGACGGCAGCTCGATCACGCGGTCGCCGATGCGCGCAGAGCGAGGCTCGAAGTGGAAGCGCCAGGCCTCGGCCGAGCGCTGCGGCAGCCCGGCGATCACGCCGATCACGGCGAGATCGCGCCCCTCGAGTTCGGCCGGCAGTTGCTCGGCCAGACGCCAGCCGGCGCGCAGGCCTGTCGCACCGAAGCTCACCGCGGTCAGGACGGCCAGCGTCAGCGCGTGGACGCTTCCTCGCAGTGGACCGCGACGATCGAGGCCGAACAGGAGCATCGACACCGCGAGGCCCAACACCGAGAGTGCGGCGTAGTGGACCGGCAGCCACAGCTGGGCCTGCTGCAGCTGCAGGGACGATCCCAGCACCACGCCGGCACCGGCAGCCAGCAGGCGCAGGCCCGGCAGCGATGGAGACGAGGGCATCGGCCGAGTGTAGGAAGCCGATGCGCCGATCGGCAGGCCCTCCACGACTGGGGTGACGGCCCGCGCGGTAGGATCGTCGCCCGCGAAAAGGAGCCTCCCTCATGTCGATCCAGCAACGCCTCAAAGACCTCGGCATCGTGCTGCCGCCGGTCGCCGTGCCGGCCGCCGCCTACGTGCCCTTCGTGCGCAGCGGCAACCTGGTGTTCCTGTCCGGCCACATCGCCAAGCGCGACGGCAAGCCGCACGCCGGGCAACTCGGCACCGACATGAACACCGACACCGGCAAGGCCGCCGCGAGGGCCGTCGCGATCGACCTGTTGGGCACGCTGAACGCCGCGGTCGGCGGCGACCTGGAGCGCGTGCTGCGCATCGTCAAGCTCATGAGCCTGGTGAACAGCTCGCCCACCTACACCGAGCACCATCTGGTGACCAATGGCGCCTCCGAGCTGATCGGCGAGGTGTTCGGTGCCGACCGCGGCGCCCACGCCCGCAGCGCCTTCGGCGTGGCGCAACTGCCGTTGGGCGCCTGCGTCGAGATCGAACTGATCGCCGAGGTGGCTGCGTGAGCGTTGCGACCGCGCGCCTGCACCACGCCAGCGTGTTCCACCGGCTGCCGCGCGGCGTGCTCGCGCTGGTGGCGCTGGCCTGCATCACCGCGGTCGGCAGCGCGCTGGTCGCGCAGCACGTGTTCGGCATGCTGCCCTGCCCCTGGTGCATCTTCCAGCGTGTGCTCTACCTGGCGATCGCCGTGGTCGCACTGATCGGCTGGGCCGCACCGGTGTGTGCGGTGACGGTGGTGACGAGCGGACTGGTCCTCGCGCTGTCGGTCGGTGGCATCGCATCGGCCGTGTTCCAGCACCAGGTCGCGGCCAAGGACAGCAGCTGCGCCTTCACGCTCGCGGATCGCTTCCTGAGCGCGACCGGCCTCGAGACCGCCGTGCCCTGGCTGTTCCAGGTGACGGCCACCTGCGCCGAGGCAGCATCCGCCCGGTTGCTGGGCCAGCCCTTCGAGGTGTGGAGCGGCCTGTTGTTCGCGCTGATCGGGCTCACGGCGGCATTGCTGCTGTGGCACCGCAGGCTGCGCGCCTGATCCCGGTCAAGACCCGGTCACGCGCGGGGACTATGCTGGTCGCCGAGGCGCAGTGCTGCGCCGTAGGAGATCGGCCATGACCCCCTGGCATCGCTTCTGGTTTCCCGACGGCGACAGCGTGCCGTCGCCCACGCGCGACGCCGCGCTGTGGACACCTCAGGCGCTCGCCGAGTCACAGCGCGTGCTGTGGCAGCAGGCCGCCGAGGCGACCGAGGCCTGGTGGCGCTACTGGCGCCTCGCTTGGCCCGCCCTGCCGGGGGTCGTGCCCGCGCGGCCCGTCGTGCCGCCGAGCCCGCTCTCCGCGATGCCGATGCGAGTGGCATCGACCTCCGCAACGCCGCAGGGCCGCAGCGTGGCGCGCAAGCGCCCCGCGACGCCGACCCCCACCCGGCCAGACCGCGTCGGGCCGCACGCGGCAAGTGATCGGCGCCGGCAGCCGCCGGCAACCGCTCAGGCGCGCAGCAGCCAGGTCGGTTTGAAGCCGATGTCGGCCGGCTTGCCCTTGCGCGCCCGCGCACCCTTGTAGACGGCCACCGCCGCCGCGCCGAGCGTCTCGTCCTTGGCCTTGCCGCCACGGCCGCTGCCCAGCACACGCAGGGTCTTGTCGAAGGCAGCGACGCTCACCAAAGCGTCCTTGGCCTCCAGGTCCATCAGCGTCAGGCCGCGGCCGCCCTTGGGCTGCAGCTTCAGATCATCGAGCGCGAACACCAGCAGGCGACCGCCGAGGCTGAGGCAGGCGATCTGCCCCGCGGCATCGGCACGGCTGGGCGGCAACGGCTTCTCGCCCTCGGCCAGCGTGAGGAAGCCCTTGCCGCCGCGCTGGCGCGACTGCAGGTCGCCGGCCTTCGCCAGCAGGCCGTAGCCGCCGGTGTTGGCGAGCAGCAGCGTCGCGTCGGCCGGGCCGGCGAAGTAGTGCTGGGGCTGGGTGCCCGATTCGAGCTCGATCATCGACGTGATCGGCTGCCCGTCGCCACGCGCGCCGGGCAGGCCGCTGACGGCGACCGAGTACACGCGCCCGTTCGATCCGAACACCAGCAAGGTGTCGACGGTGCGGCACTCGAAGGTGCCGTAGAGCGTGTCGCCGGCCTTGAAGGCAAAGGCCGCGGCGTCGTGGCCATGGCCCTGGCGCGCGCGCACCCAGCCCTTGCTGCTGATGACCACCGTGACCGGCTCGTCGACCACCTTGACCTCGGCGACCGCCTTCTTCTCGGCCTGGATCAGCGTGCGGCGTTCGTCGCCGTGCGTCTTGGCATCGGCCTCGATCTCCTTCACGACCGTGCGCTTCAGCGCGGCCGGGCTGTTGAGAATCTCCTCGAGCCGGCCCTGCTCCTCGCGCAGGCTCTTCAGCTCCTGCTCGATCTTGATGGCCTCCAGCCGCGCCAATTGGCGCAGCCGGATCTCGAGGATGTCCTCGGCCTGCCGGTCGCTGAGCCGGAAGCGCTCGATCAGCGCCGGCTTGGGCTCATCGGCATTGCGGATGATGCGGATCACCTCGTCGATGTTCAGCAACACCAGCTGCCGGCCTTCGAGGATGTGGATGCGGTCCAGCACCTTGCCGAGGCGGTGGCGGGTACGGCGCTGCACCGTCTCGAGCCGGAAACCGATCCACTCGGTCAGCATCTGGCGCATCGACTTCTGCGTCGGCCGGCCGTCGGCCCCCACCATCGTCAGGTTGATCGACGCCGAGGTCTCCAGGCTGGTGTGCGCCAGCAGCACGTTGATCAGCTCCTGCTGCTCGACGGTGCGGCTCTTGGGCTCGAACACCAGACGCACCGCGGCTTCCTTGCCGGATTCGTCGCGCACCGCGTCCAGCACCGCGAGCACGGTGGTCTTGAGCTGGGTCTGCTCGGCGCTCAGTGCCTTCTTGCCGGCCTTGACCTTGGGGTTGGTCAGCTCCTCGATCTCCTCCAGCACCTTCTGCGCGCTGGTGCCGGGCGCAGTTCGGTGACCACGAGGTTCCATTGACCGCGCGCCAGGTCCTCGATCTTCCATTTCGCCCGCACCTTCAGCGAACCGCGGCCGCTGCGATAGGCGTCGCGGATGTCGGCCTCGGCGCTGATGATCTGGCCGCCGCCCGGGTAGTCGGGGCCGGGCAGCAAGGCGAACAGCTCGTCGTCGGACAGCTTTTCCTGCTTGATCAGCGCCACCGCGGCGGCGGCCACCTCGCGCAGGTTGTGGCTGGGGATCTCGGTCGCCAGGCCCACCGCGATGCCGCTCGCGCCGTTCAGCAGCACGAAGGGCAGGCGCGCGGGCAACTGCTTCGGCTCCTGCGTGGAGCGTCGTAGTTGGGGATGAAGTCGACCGTGCCCTCGTCGATCTCGTCGAGCAGCAGCCGCGTGATCGGCGCGAGACGCGCTTCGGTGTAGCGCATCGCCGCCGCGCCGTCACCGTCGCGCGAGCCGAAGTTGCCCTGGCCGTCGATCAGCGGATAGCGCTGCGAGAAGTCCTGCGCCATGCGCACCAGCGCGTCGTAGGCCGCGGTGTCGCCGTGCGGGTGGTAGCGGCCCAGCACGTCGCCGACCACGCGCGCGCTCTTCATCGCCTTGGGGCCGCCGGCGGTGGTGAAGGCCAGGCCCAGCCGCTCCATCGCGTACAGGATGCGACGTTGCACCGGCTTCTGGCCGTCGCACACGTCGGGCAGCGCGCGGCCCTTGACGACGCTCAGCGCGTACTCGAGGTAGGCCCGCTCGGCATAGTGGGCGAGCGTGATCGCATCGCCGTTGTCGCCGCCGGCAGCATTCAGTTCCAGTTGATTCATCTCGTTCTCGATCGTGAGCCGTCGTCAGACCCGCAGGGTGCGACCCCTCACACATCCACCTCGACCGCATCGCCGTGCAGTTCCATCAGCTCGCGCCGCGACGCGGCCTCGCCCTTGCCCATCAGCTTGTTGAACGAGCCCTCGGTCTGGCCGAAGTCCAGCAGGCCCCAGCTCACTGGGAGCAGGCGGCGCGTGTCGGGGTTGAGCGTGGTGTCCCACAGCTGCTCGGCATTCATCTCGCCCAGGCCCTTGAAGCGGCTGATGGTCCAGCTGGTTTCGCGGGCACCTTCCTTGCGCAGCTTGTCGAGGATGGCGGTGAGCTCGCCCTCGTCCAGCGCATAGAGCTTCGCCGCCGGCTTCTTGCCGCGCGCCGGCGCGTCCACACGGAACAGCGGCGGCTTGGCGATGCAGATGTGGCCGCGCTCGATCAGTTTCGGGAAGTGCCGGAAGAACAGCGTCAGCAGCAGCACCTGGATGTGCGAGCCGTCGACGTCGGCGTCGCTCAGGATGCAGATCTTGCCGTAGCGCAGGCCCGAGAGGTCGGGCTCGTCGGCGGCGCCGTGAGGATCGACGCCGATCGCCACCGAGATGTCGTGGATCTCGTTGTTGGCGAACAGACGATCGCGCTCGACCTCCCAGGAATTGAGCACCTTGCCGCGCAGCGGCAGGATGGCCTGGGTCTCCTTGTCGCGGCCCATCTTGGCGCTGCCTCCAGCCGAGTCGCCTTCGACGAGGAAGAGTTCGTTGAGCGCGAGGTCGCGGCTCTCGCAGTCGGTCAGCTTGCCAGGCAGCACCGCCACGCCGGAGCCCTTGCGCTTCTCGACCTTCTGCCCGGCGCGCTGGCGCGCCTGGGCCTGGCGGATCACCAGCTCGGCCAGCTTGCGGCCATGCTCGACGTGCTGGCTCAGCCACAGCTCGAAGGCCGGCTTCACGTAGGTGGACACCAGCCGCAGCGCATCGCGCGAGTTGAGTCGCTCCTTGGTCTGGCCCTGGAACTGCGGGTCGAGCACCTTGGCGCTCAGCACGAAGCTGGCGCGCGAGAACACGTCGTCGGGCATCAGCTTCACGCCCTTCGGGCAAAGCGCGTGCAGCTCGATGAAGCCCTTGACGGCCTGGAACAGGCCATCCTTCAGGCCCGACTCATGCGTACCGCCGGCCACCGTGGGGATCAGGTTCACGTAGCTTTCGCGCACCGCCTGACCGTCCTCGGTGAAGGCCACGCACCAGGCCGCCCCCTCGCCCTCGGCGAAATTCTCGGTCTCGCCCTCCTCGGCATAGTGCGCGCCCTCGAACAGGGGAATCACCGGGTCCGCCTGCAGCGTCTGCATCAGGTAGTCGCGCAGCCCGCCTTCGTAGCGCCAGGTCTGCACCTCGCCGCTCTTCTCGTGCGTGAGCGTCACGCTCACGCCCGGCATCAGCACCGCCTTGCTGCGCAGCAGGTGCACCAGTTCGTTCCTCGGCAGCTCGGCGCTCTCGAAGTACTTCGGTCTGGCCAGACCCGCACGCTGGTGCCCTGCCGGCGGTCTGCGGCACCGGCCTTGCGCGAGGCGACCGGCTCGATCACGTCGCCGCCGGAGAAGGCCAGTGCCGCGACCTTGCCCTCACGGAACACCTCGACCTGCAGTCGCGTCGACAGCGCATTGGTCACGCTGACGCCCACACCGTGCAGGCCGCCGGAGAAGCTGTAGGCACCGCCCGCGCCCTTGTCGAACTTGCCGCCAGCGTGCAGCCGCGTGAACACGATCTCGACCACCGGCACCTGCTCCTCGGGGTGCAGGCCGAAGGGGATGCCGCGGCCGTCGTCGTCGACGCTGACCGAGCCGTCGGCATGCAGCGTCACCGCGATGCGCTGGCCGTGCCCGGCGAGCGCCTCGTCGGCGGCGTTGTCGATCACTTCCTGCACGATGTGCAGCGGGTTGTCGGTGCGGGTGTACATGCCCGGCCGCTGCTTCACCGGCTCCAGACCCTTGAGCACGCGGATGGACGATTCGCCGTAACGGCCCGGCGAAGAAGATTTGGTTGCCATGGGCGAAGATTCTAGGGAGCCGCCGCGCGTGCACCGGCGCGCGGGCTTACCACACTGCCCCCACCCGCTCCGCCGCCTGCGCAGGGCATCTCCACGGCAGACGGCCGACGCCGGTGACCAACGCCGGAACGTGAAAATCGTGACAATCGGTCGATGACCTCGCCGACCCGCGCTACGCACACGCTTTCGATGACCCAGGTGCTGCTGTGCGGCGCCGCCATCGTCACGCTGTCGATGGGCATCCGCCACGGCTTCGGGCTGTGGCTGCAGCCGATCACGATGGACCGCGGCTGGTCCCGGGAGACCTTCGGCCTCGCGCTGGCGATCCAGAACCTGAGCTGGGGCCTGGTCGGTCCGTTCGCCGGCATGCTGGCCGACCGCTACGGCGCCTTCAAGGTGCTGGTGGCCGGTTCCGTGCTCTACGCCGGCGGGCTGGTGCTGATGGCGCTGGCCACGTCAGGTCTGGCCTTTCACGGCAGTGCCGGGCTGATGATCGGCATGGCCCAGGCCGGCTGCACCTACGCCATCGTCTATGGCGTGATCGGTCGCAACGTCGCCCCCGAGAAGCGCTCGTGGGCGATGGGCATCACGGCTGCGGCCGGCTCGTTCGGCCAGTTCCTGATGGTGCCGGTGGAAAGCGGCCTGATCTCGGCCTTCGGCTGGCAGGAAGCCCTGATCCTGCTGGGTTGCGCGGCACTGGCCATCGTGCCGCTGGCCTTCGGCTTGAAGGAGCCGAAACTCGCCCCACCCGCCGGCAGGCAGCAGAGCATCGGCGAGGCCGTTCGCGAGGCCTTCGGCTACCGCAGCTTCCAGCTGCTGATGGCGGGCTACTTCGTCTGCGGCTTCCAGGTGGTCTTCATCGGCGTGCACATGCCGAGCTACCTGAAGGACCACGGCCTGTCGCCGCAGGTGGCGACGACGGCGCTGGCGCTGATCGGCCTGTTCAATGTGTTCGGCACCTACGCGGCCGGCGTGCTGGGCCAGCGGCTGGCCAAGCGCCACATCCTGGCGAGCATCTACGCGTTGCGCTCGGTGGCCATCATCGCCTTTCTGCTGCTGCCGTTGACGCCCGCCTCGGTCTACGCGTTCTCGATCGCGATGGGGCTGCTGTGGCTGTCGACGGTGCCGACCACCAATGCCGTGGTCGCGCAGATCTTCGGCGTCAAGCACTTCTCGATGCTGGGCGGCTTCGTCTTCCTGGCCCACCAGATCGGCAGCTTCCTCGGTGTGTGGCTGGGCGGCAAGCTCTACGACGCGACCGGCAGCTACGACGTGGTGTGGTGGATCGCGGTCGCGCTCGGCGTGTTCGCCGCGCTGATCAACCTGCCGGTGCGGGAGACCGCGATCGTGCGCGGCGGCGTCCCGGCGCCGGCATGACACACGGGGCCCCACGGCGATGAGAGCCTTCTCCTGCAGCAAGCGACTCCTGATCTGGGCCGTGTCCGCTGCCGCCCTGGGTGCGGTGTTCCTGGCCTACCTGCAGCCCGACCTGATGGTCGACCTGGCCAACCGCGTATGGAGCTGCTTCTAGCATGGGCTTGACCGCGCGGCACGGTGGGCTGGCGGTGTCGCCCTGGGTGGAACGCTGGACGCGCACGCTCCCGGCCGGCCAGCGCGTGCTCGACCTGGCCTGCGGTTCCGGCCGACACCTGCGCTGGCTCACGGTCCAAGGGCAGCGCCTCACCGGCGTGGACCGCGACGCGGCGGCCCTCGCGGATCTGGCATCCGCCTGCCCGCAGGCCGAGCTGATCACCGCCGACATCGAGTCCGGTCCGTGGCCGCTGGACGGCCGCAGCTTCGACGTGGTGATCGTCACCCATTACCTGTGGCGACCGCTGCTGCCCACGATCCTCGCCTGCGTGGCCGCCAACGGCCGCCTGATCTACGAAACCTTCGCGATCGGCAACCAGACCGTCGGCAAGCCGTCGAACCCCGACTTCCTGCTGCGCCCGGGCGAGCTGCTCGACGCGGTGCGCGGCGCCGGTGCCGGCTGGCGCGTGCTGGGCTACGAGGACGGCACGCTGGAGTCACCGCTGCGCTTCGTGCAGCGCATCGCCGCCGTGCGGGAGGCCGAGCCCGGCGCGTCGGCCTCGGACCAGCCACCGCGTTATCCCTTGTAGCCACCGCGTCAGCCTCGTTGCCGCGGCTGGCTAAAATCCCGGGATTCAGAGGACTCCCCATGAAACCCATCGTTGGCAGCATCGTCGCGCTCGTCACGCCGATGCACGAGGACGGTAGCGTCGACTACCCCTCTCTGCGTCGCCTGATCGACTGGCACATTGCCGAAGGCACCGACTGCATCGGCGTGGTCGGCACCACCGGCGAATCGCCGACGGTCGCGCCCGAAGAGCACTGCGAGATCATCCGCGTGGCGGTCGAGCATGTCGCCGGACGCGTGCCGGTGATGGCCGGAGCCGGCGCGAACTCCACGCGCGAAGCCATCGAGCTCAGCCGCTACGCCAAGCAGGTCGGCGCCGACTGCACGCTGCAGGTCGTGCCCTACTACAACAAGCCCACGCAGGAAGGCCAGTACCAGCACTTCCGCAGCATCGCCGAAGCGGTGGACATTCCGGTGGTGCTCTACAACGTGCCCGGCCGTACCGTGGCCGATATGCTGCCCGAGACAGTGCTGCGTCTGGCCCAGGTGCCCGGCATCGTCGGCCTGAAGGAAGCCACCGGCAACATCGAGCGCGCATGCTGGCTGATCAAGCAGGCACCGAAGGGCTTCTCCATCTACTCCGGCGACGACCCGACCGCGGTGGCGCTGATGCTGCTGGGTGGCCATGGCAACGTCAGCGTGACGGCCAACGTTGCGCCGCGTGCGATGCACGAGCTGTGCGTCGCGGCGATGGCCGGTAACGCGAAGCGCGCCGCCGAGATCCACCTGGCGCTGTTGCCGCTGCACAAGCAGTTGTTCTGCGAACCCAATCCGATTCCGGTGAAGTGGGCGCTGCAGCGCATGGGCCGCTGCGGCGGCGCACTGCGCCTGCCGCTGACGCCGCTGAGTGCAGCGCTGCAGCCGGTGGTCGAGCAGTCGCTGCGCGATGCCGGCCTGCTGTGACGCTTCGCCCCCCGGAACGGTACCGCTGCTTCACCCACGACGCCTTGCGCTCCCCTGCCCCGCCGCACCGGCGGCCTGCCCAGCCCGATCCCCGGAGAAGCCTCCCGTGAGTTTTCAAAGTCGATTCAACGTTCCTGCCCGCCTGCTGCTGATCGCGGTGGCGTCCGGCCTGTCGGCCTGCACGATCAACAATGCGCTGGAAGGCGACAAGGTCGACTACAAGACCAAGGGAGCGAAATCGGTCTCGCTCGAGATCCCGCCCGACCTCACCCAGCTCTCCCCCGACCAGCGCTACCAGACGGCCAGCGGCACGATCAGCGCTTCGACGCTGCAGACGCCTTCGCCCAACAGTTCGGCGCCCACCGCCGCCGGCACGGCCGCGAGCGTCGCGCCCAGCGTGGTCGGCGATGTCCGCCTCGAGCGCGCCGGCAGCCAGCGCTGGCTGGCCACTCGCCAGACACCCGAGCAGCTGTGGCCTCAACTGCAGGCCTTCTGGCAGGAGCGCGGCTTCCAGCTCGATCTCGAGCAGCGCGACACCGGCTGATGGAAACCAACTGGGCCGAGAACCGCGCCAAGCTGCCGCAGGACATCATCCGCGGCACGATCGGCAAGGTGTTCGATTCGGTCTACGACACCGGCGAGCGGGACCGCTTCCGCACCCGTCTGGAGCGCACGCCCGAGGGTGGCACCGAGATCTACATCAGCCACCGCGGCATGGTCGAGGTCTACACCAGCGAGCGCAAGGACTCCACGGTATGGCAGCCCCGCCCGGCCGACCCCGATCTCGAGGCGGTGATGCTGTCGCGCCTGATGCTCAAGCTCGGCGCCAAGGAAGAGCAGGCCAAGGCCGCGGAAGCCGCTGCGGCGGCCGCCTCGGCCGCCCCGGTGCCGCCCGC
>NZ_AZSN01000123.1:0-11173 GCF_000576225.1 Methylibium sp. T29-B
GTCGGCCAGCTGCCGCTCGATGGTCGACCACACCGGCGCGGCCGCGGCCGGCGTGCCGAGCAGCCGCGCCACGGCGTGCAACGCACGCTGCACGCCGGCATGGTCGCGCGCCTCCAGCACCACCAGCTTGAGGCCCAACGCTTCCAGCCGCTCGATCACGCGATCGGACAGGGCCAGCAGCACCACGTCGGGCTTCAGCGCGACGATGGCTTCGATCTGTGCATCCTCCAGCCCTCCCAGCTTGGGCAACGTGCCGACGCCGGCCGGCCAATTGGAGAAGCGGTCCGTGCCGACCAGCCGCGCGCAACCGCCGAGCGCGCACACGCTCTCGGTCAGCGAGGGCAGCAGCGTGACGATGCGCTGCGGCGGCACCGGCAGCGTCAGCGTCACACCGCGGTCGTCGCGCAGCTCGATGGGCGCCGCTGCAGCGACGTGCAGGCCCAGCGCCCCCAGCAGCACGAGGACGCAGCACCGCAGCATCGAAGACAGGCTCACGGATCCGCCCGCCTCACCGGCAGCTCGATGCCGGCGACCATCAGCGTGACCCGTGCGCACTGCGCCGCCACTGCCTGGTGCAGGCGGCCGAGGTCGTCGACGAAGCGGCGCGCCTCGGCGCCCAGCGGCGCCAGGCCGAGGCCGATCTCGTTGGACACCAGCACCACCGGCCCGCGCGCCGATCGCAGCGCCTCGCACAGGTCGGCGACGTGGCGGTCGAGTTCGGCGTCGGTCACGGCCGCGCCCTGCATCGGCATGCGCAGGTTGGTGAGCCACAGGCTCAGGCAATCCACCAGCACCATCCGATCCGGCTCGCTGTGGCGCCTCACGGCAGCGGCCAGCTCGCGCGGCACCTCGTCGGTCGCGAGACCGGGCACGCGCTCGGCGCGGTCGTGTCGGTGTCGGGCAATGCGCGAGCGCATCTCGTCGTCGCCCGCCAGTGCGGTGGCCAGCAGCACGGCCGAGCGGCCGGGCAGCGCCAGCCAGTCGGCCGCGCGCGACTCGGCGCAGCGCGACTTGCCGCTGCGCTGGCCACCGAGGATCAACTCGCCTGTCCCGCTGCCCTTCGGATGACCGCGCCGCTCGCCCATGCGCCTCCCGTCAGAAGCTGACCTTGACCGATGCCGCGAAGGTGCGACCCGCCTCCGGGTAGATCGAGGTCGTTTCGCCGCCGGCCGTGCACCCGAAGGCCTGCGTGTAGTACTTGCGGTCCGTCAAGTTGACCACGCCGAGCGCGAACTCCGCCTGCGTCCAGCGATAGGCGTAGCGCAGGTCGGCGGTGGTGCGACCCGGGATGCTGCAGACGTTGGCGAAGTCCGGGCTCTGCGAGGACACGTAGTTCACGATCGCATCGAGCTTGTGCGCCGGCGCGGGCGTCCAGTCGGCCCGAAGGGACAGCGTGCGCTCGGGTGTCAGCGGCACATCCTGGCCGTCGTAGGCGCCCTCGGTGAAACGGGCCCGCCGCAGCGCGCCGTTGACGCGCAGGTTCAGCGCCTCGGTCAGCGCCTGCGCCAGTTCGAGCTCGACACCCTGCCGGCGCGTCGGGTCGAAGTTGACGTTGGCGCCGAACGGCCCGAACGGTCCGACGCCGTTGGGATCGAAGCCGATCTCGTTCTTCAGCGAGCTGCGGTAGACGCGCAGCTCGGCGCTGCGGCCGGCAGCACGCCAGCGCACGCCCAGTTCGGTGTCGCGTGAAGTCTGCGGCCGCAGCGGCACGGCCGGATTGGTGAAGCTGAACTCGTCGACGTTGGCGAGGCGGAAGCTGCGGCCGACCCGGCCGTAGACCGCGCTGTTCTCGGACAGCGGCTGCAGCACGCCCAGTTCCCAGGCGCGCTGGCGGTCGTCGATGCGGTCGACCGTGCTGCTGACCGCCTTCTCGATGCGCTCGGTGCGCACGCCGGCGCTCAGGCGGGTGCCGCCGCTCAGCGTGAGGTCGTCCTTCAGGTAGTAGCCGGTCGAGGACTGCTCGCCCACCGAGCCGAAGGCGCCCAGCACCGTGCGTTCCCATTCGTTGCGATCCACGCCGAACACCACCGCGTTGACGACCGACGCGAACTGCGTGCGGTTGCGCACCCGCAGCGAGTAGTTCTTCGCGTCGACGTCGTAGTCGTAGGCGAAGGCCCCGTTGCGGCTGCGCAGCTCCTTGTCACGCCAGCCGGCGTCAAGGCCGAGTTGCCAGTCGCCGCCGAGATCGGCCTCGGCGAACACGCCACTGCGCGTGTTGCGGATATCGGCGTGGTCGTTCGGTGCGGTGGTCTGGCTCGGGTCGGCGGCATACTGCGCCGCAGTCAGCGCGCCGGGCAGCCCGGTGTCGAGGTCGTCGTAGGCATGCCGCAGGCCGACGCGCAGCCAGTCGTTGCGCCACTGGCCGGTGAGCGATGCGCCCTCCGTCTCCGAACGGAAGTTGTCGCGATGGTTGTCGGTCGTGCGGCGGTTGGCGGCCGCATCCAGCGAGAAGCCACCGGCCTCGAGCGTGGCGTCGGCGCGCAGGTCGCGCAGGCGATCGCTGCCGGCGGCGGCGTACACGCTGGCCCGGTTGCGGCGAGCTGTTCCGTGACCCGCCTTGGTGGTGACGATGATCACGCCGCCCGTGGCGCCCTCACCGTACAGCACGGTGCCGCTGCCGCGCAGCACCTCGATGCGCTCGACCGAATTGATCGGGATGCCGGCCAGCCGCGTGCCGCCGAGGTCGCCCTCGTTGATGCGGATGCCGTCGAGGATCACGACCTGGTTGTTGTCGGACGTGGTGCCGAAGCCGCGCAGGTCGAGGGCGTAGTCGCCACCGCCGTAGAGGTCGAGCCGACCGGGCACGCCGAGCAGCTTCATCACGGCCTCGTTCACCGTGGACACGCCCGAGTCGGCGATGTCCTGGGCGGTCAGCACGCTGACACCGTACGGCAGCGTCGCCGAGTCCTCGACGAAGCGGCTGGCCGTGACCAGCACCGGCGGCAGCTTGCCCGCCTCGGTGACGGGCGCGGATTGCGCGCTCGCGATGCCGCTGGCGAAGCCCAGCAGCGACAGCATCAACAACGGCGCATGCGGCAGCGCCCCGAGGCGAACAGGAATGCGAGGCGCGGTGGCCTCGAAGGGAGTGGCAATCATGGAATGACCAACGATGAAATCGTGCGCGCCAGCTTCCCCGCGGGCGCCCACCTCATGACGCGCCGCTTGCGCAGCACGCCTCCCGTTGGCCGGTATCCGGGCTGGCGGAACGACCCTCGCGACCTTCCCAGAGCCGGAGACTCCAGTGGCATGTGCGCGAGAGCGGAAACGTGAACGCAGGCGTTCTGGCTTCGTCCGCTGACCGTTGCGGGGGCAGCGCAGGCTGAAGGAGCACCCGGTGGGTCCCCCTCCTCTGCTTCCCGTTTAACTGCGCCGGCGTGAACGCCGGCATGAGCACCAACAGCCTGCAGTGTAAGCGCGGCCCGGGCCGCCCCCTACAATCGACGCGTGCAGTGAGGAGAGGCATGGCGACGATCGAAGAACTGGCCGAACGCGTGGAGCGGTTGCTGCTGCGGCACCAGGAACTCCAGCGCACGCACGCGCTGACCCTGGAGCAGCTGGCCGGCGTCAATGCCGAACGCGACTCGCTGCGCTCCCGCCTCGCCGCCGCCCGCCAGCGCGTCGAGGCCCTGCTGGATCGCCTGCCGGCCAGCGAACCGGTCGCCGAGGCCGGCCCGGAGACCGGAAAGACCGCCGAATGAAGCAGCTCGAAGTCACCATCATGGGCCAGAGCTACATCCTCGGCTGCCCCGACGGCGGCGAACGGGCCCTGCTCGAGGCCGTGGGCAACGTGGACCAGGAGATGTGCGCGATCCGCGACGCCGGCAAGGTGCGCGCCCGCGAGCGTATCGCGGTGCTCGCCGCGCTCAACCTCGCCTACCAGCTGGCCGAGCGGCCGCTGGCGGCGGCGACTCCGGCGCGCAGCGCCGGGCAGGCCGCGCCGGACCCTGCACACGGCATCGACATCGAGGCCCTGATTGGGCGCATCGACGAGACCCTCGGGCGCGACGGTCAATTGCTCTGAAACGCCGGTTCGTCAGCGCTGGCGGCGTACACTGATCTCGTCCGTCGCGTTCGCGGGAGTTTTATATTTCCTTGAACCGATGCTCATATGAGCCCGGGCTTGGAACATTGCGAAGCGGGCGTGATCGTCTCGCGTCAGATGAACCCGAAGCTTCGTTGACCTCGCCCACCTGAACTCCCCTGGGTTCAGGAATGCGACTCCCGGTTCGCGGCGGACACCTTTCCCCGTTGCCCTTCCCGACCTGCTGCCGCCATGGCGTACTGGCTGATGAAGTCCGAGCCCGACGAGTGCTCGATCGACGACCTGGCGCGCGCGCCGGGCCGCAAGCTGCCGTGGACCGGCGTGCGCAACTACCAGGCGCGCAACTTCATGCGCGACGATTTCCGGCCTGGCGACGGCGTGCTGTTCTATCACTCGTCGTGCCCGCAGCCGGGCATCGCCGGGCTGGCCGAGGTGGCTTCCGTCGCGCACACCGACGCGACCCAGTTCGACCCGGCGAGCCCCTACCACGACCCCGCCTCGAAGCCCGAGGCACCGCGCTGGTTCGGCGTGGACGTGAAGCTGGTGCGCAAGACGCCGCTGCTGTCGCTGGCCGCGATGCGCGCGGCACCCTCGCTCGCGACGATGCGCGTGCTGCAGCGGGGCAACCGCCTGTCCATCACGCCCGTCACGACGGCCGAGTGGCGCGCGGTGCTCGCGCTGCTGCCGCCGGCCTGATGCTGCTCGCCTGGCCGCTGGTCGTCGAGCTGCTGCTGCTGGGCGCGGGCGCCGGCTTCCTGGCCGGCCTGCTGGGCGTCGGCGGCGGCATGGTGCTGGTGCCCTTCATCACGCTGCTGCTGACGCTGAAGGCTTTCCGTCCGACCTGATCGTGAAGGTCGCGATCGCGACCTCGCTCGCGACGATCTGCTTCACCTCGCTGTCTTCGGTGCGAGCCCATCATGCGCGCGGCGCCGTGCGCTGGGACATCGTGCGCCGCCTCGCACCGGGGATCGTGCTGGGCTCGCTGCTGGGGGCGCAGGTCGCGAAGGCGCTGCCCTCGGCGCTGCTGGCCGGGCTGTTTGCGCTGTTCGTCGGCTTCTCGGCGACGCAGATGCTGCGCGGCGGCAAGCCCACGCCGGCCCGGCAGTTGCCACCCGCGCCCGGACTGTTCGGCGTCGGCGGCGTGATCGGCGCCGTGTCGGCGCTGGTCGGTGCCGGTGGCGCCTTCATGTCGGTGCCGTTCATGACCTGGTGCAACGTGCCGATCCACAACGCCGTGGCGACCTCGGCCGCACTGGGCGTGCCGATCGCGCTGGCCGGCACCGCCGGCTACATCGCCGCTGGCTGGAACCTCCATGGGCTGCCGCCCGGCACGCTCGGCTTCCTCTACCTGCCGGCACTGCTGGTGGTGTCGACCGCCAGCGTGATGACGGCACCGCTCGGCGCGCGCACCGCACATGCGCTCGACGTGCAGCAGTTGCGTCGCGTGTTCGCGCTGCTGCTCTACGCCATCTCCGGCTACATGTTCTGGCGCGCCCTGCAGGGCTGAGCCCGCGTTCCGGCGCGCGCCCTGCGGTCAGCCGACCGTGGCCCGCCGAAGGCGATGCTGGCCAGCGCCACGTGGTTGCCGCCACGCTGCACGGCCTGCGCCAGCGCAGTCTCGGCGGCGTGCAGCAGACCGGCCTGCGTCTGCGCGGTGTGCGGGAAGCTCGCGAGCCCCATCGACACCGTGAACCGCAGCGCCGCGCCGCCCTTGGGCACGAGCTGCGTTGCGCACTGGCGGCGCATTCCCTCCATGCGGGCATGGGCCGTCGCCAGGCCCATGCCGGACAGCAGCAGCGCGAAGCGCTCGCCCTCGAGACGGCACGGGGCATCCATCGCACGCGTATTGCTGCGCAGCAGCCGGGCCATCGCCTCGAAGACGCGCTCGCGACCGGCGTCGTCATGGGGCGGGCTGCCGGCGGGTGGCGCATCGACGTGGATGTAGACCACGGCGAACTCACGGTGCTCGCGCAGCGACAGGTCGATCTCACGGCGCAACTGGTCGTCGAACTGCTCGCGACGGCCGATGCTGCGCACCGGCTCGCCCGACGCGTTGCGGTTCTCCGCATCGCTGCGCAGCGCCTCGTTGGCACGCTGCTGCTCCTCGAGCTGGTGCAGCGCCTGCTGCAGCTGGCCGGACAGGCGGGTGCGCTCGCTGCGCTCGACCCACACGCCCAGCAGGGCTCCACCATCGAGCGGCACGCGCGCACCGAGGAACTCGCGCCGCTCGCCGCCGAACTCGAGGCTGTGTTCACTGACGCTGGCGCCGGGCCGGGCCAGCGCGGCCTGATCGGCGGCGCGCAGCGCGCCGGCGGTCGGCGCGGTGAGCAGTTCGGCATCGGTCCGGCCGCAGGCCTCGGTGGGCACGCCGAGCGCTGCGACCGCCGCCGCGTTGAGGTGTGTGTAGCGACCCGCGGCGTCCTTCGTGTAGACGGGCAGACCGAGCTTTTCGAGCGCCTCGGCAAGGGCCGACGCGGTGGCGGAGGACTCGTAGGAAACGCTCATGGTGCTCGAACCATGATAGCCCTGCACCGCAGGCGCGCCCCCCCAGCTTGAGGGTGTCGAACCCCCTAGCGCTGCATCAGCCGATCAGCGTCTGCATGCTGTGCTCGATCTGCCCGGTGAGCTGCTCGAAGCGCTCGAGCAGCGTGTCGCTCGCGTCGGCCAGCTGCTGCCGGCCAGCCGGCGTGCCGGCGGCGTCGATGCCGGCACGCATCTGCGGCCAGGCTTGCGCCGCGGCGGTCAGCGTCGCGCGGATCTCGGGGGTCGACAGCGGCGCGGCCTGCAACGCGGCCAGCGCCTGCTCGGCCTCGAGCGCTGTTCGCTGGGCCGCCTCGCGCGCCAGCGCGGCCATCGGACCCGGCAGCAGCGTGGCCAGCAGCACCTCCTTGGCCAGCCGCTGGCTCAGCATGCGCTGCCGGCCCGCGAGGTTGATCACGTGCAGACGCGGCATGCCGCTGGCCTGCTCCAGGGCGGCGGTCAGTGTCTCGGCGGCCTGCAGCAGCGCCTCGGCCAGCGCATCGAGCTTGAGCAGGCGCGCAGCCTGCGGTGCTTCGCGGAGCGTCGCGTCCAGCGGCTTCCAGGCGCTCAGCACGCCGTCCAGCAGGTCGCCGAAGGTGGGTTTGGACAGCAGGCGCCCCAGTTGGGCCAGGTTGGCCTCCAGGCGCTCGACCGCCTGCGACTGCAGAACCCGCGCCGCGCCGGCCTCCGCCTCACCGCCAGCGACCTGCAGCGCATAGAGCTTGACCAGCCGCTGCGACAGCATGCGCAGCTGGCCGGAGCGGTTGACCCCGGCCGCGTCCTGCGCGGCATCGATGAGCAGCTGGGCCGCCTGACCGACGCGCAGTTGCTGCTGCATCGCGCTCTGGCGCAGCAGCCTGAACGCCTCGTCTTCCGGGACCTGGCGCGCCAGCATCAGGATGCCCTTGGCTCGGTCGACCAGCTTGCGTTCTTCGTAGCGGTTCCCCAGGTCCGCGAGCGCATCGCGCAGCCCGCGCTCGTGCCGGAAGCGCGCCTGCACGAGCTGCAGCAACGGCCGCAGCCGCGCTGCGGCGTAGCCCTGCGCCACCCAGCCCTGCACGCCGCACTGCAGGGCCCGCTCCATGGCCTCGACGCCGGCGTCGCCGCTGAACACGAGCACCGGCAGGGCCTGGGTCGAGCGCAGGATGTCCAGCGCACGGAACAGCGGCTCACCCGGGTGCGAAGACCAGCCCACCAGCACGTCGGGTCCCTGCCGCAGTGCCTCCTGCACCAGCTTGTCGCATGGACAGGCACCAAGCACGTGAATGCCGGCCGCGCGCAGATCGGCTGCCAGCGGCGGCGCACCGTGATCGGGGTCGAGCACAAGGAGAACGGAAGTCACGCGACGACGGGCCTTTTCAGAGGAGCGGACGCAGGGCGCGACCTGCGGGGGGCGCCAGTATGGAGCAGCCGGCGTGGCGCCGGCCGCTCCCCCTGGCACGGATGCTGCTCCGCACAACGCGGGCGCAGCGACGCGCCCGGATCGGCGCTCCGCACGCCCGGTCCTGTGCACACCGACGTGCCCAGCTTCGTGCCTTCGTCACTCGCCCCCCGGGGGCCGAGCGACTGTTCTCCCTGGAGAAGCACCATGAGCTCGCCGTCGTCGGCCGCCATCATCGCGGCGCCCCACCTCCCCTTCTCGCATCGCTGCCGCGCGTGAGCGCAGGCACGTCACGCAATGGCTGATTTCAAGACCTTCGTGCGCTCGGGCCACTGGCCCACGCTGCTCGCGTCCTTCCTTTACTTCGACTTCTGCTTCGCGATCTGGGTACTGAACGGCGCGATGGCGCCCTTCATCAGCGAAAGCTTCCAGCTCACCGCCGCGCAGAAGGGCTTCATGGTGTCGGTGCCGATCCTGGCCGGCGCGCTGATGCGCTTCCCGCTGGGCGTGCTGTCACAGTACATCGGCCGCAAGAACGCGGCGATGGTCGAGATGGGCCTGATCGTCGCCGCACTGGGCTACGGCTACGGCTACGTCGACAGCTACGACGGCGTGCTCGCGATGGGGGTGCTGCTCGGCATCGCCGGCGCGAGCTTCGGCGTTGCGCTGTCGCTGGGCTCGGGCTGGTTCCCGCCGCAGCACAAGGGGCTGGCGATGGGCATCGCCGGCGCCGGCAACTCGGGCACGGTGCTCGCCGTGCTGTTCGCGCCGCCGCTGGCGGCCAAGTTCGGCTGGTCCACCGTCTACGGTCTGGCGGCCTGCACCATGCTGCTGCCGATGCTGGTGATGTGGTTCGCCGCCAAGGAGCCACCGGACCGCGAGCACCAGACCCTGCGCGAACACGTCGCCTGTCTGTTCGAGAAGGACGGCTGGGCCTTCAGCCTGATCTACATCATCACCTTCGGCGGCTTCATCGGCCTGGCGAGCTTCCTGCCGACCTACTTCTACGACCAGTTCCACGTCACCAAGATCGAGGCCGGCCAGTTGACGATGCTGGCCACGCTGATGGGCTCGGCGGTGCGCGTGCTGGGTGGCTACATCTCCGACCGCATCGGCGGCATCAACACGCTCAGCGGCGTGCTGATGATCGTGATCGTGACGCTGGTAATGTGCGGCTTCGCGGGCGGCTCGGTCGCGGTCACCACGCTGCTCTTCATGCTGTGCTTCGCGGCGCTCGGCGCCGGCAACGGCGCGCTGTTCCAGCTGGTGCCGCTGCGCTGGCCGCTGACCACCGCGGTGGCTGGCTCGATGATCGGCGAGGTCGGCGCGCTCGGCGGCGGCTTCCTGCCCAATGCGATGGGGCAGTCCAAGCAACTGGCGGGCACCTACCTGTGGGGCTTCGTCGCCTTCGCGGTGCTGGCGCTCGTGATGCTGGTGATGCTGCGGCGCGTGCAGATCCGCTGGACCCGCACCTGGGCCGAGAAAGGCGGGCGCGCCCGCCCGATGACCGCGCCGACCGACTACGGTGCCGCCAGCCGGACCGCTCAGCGCTAGTCCCGGGGCAGCCGCATGATTCGCCTCCAGCCCGGTGCCGCCGCCTGCCCCGCTTCAGCGCGGCAGGAACAACAGCCACACCACGAGCAGCACGTTGAACAGCAGCGAGATCGCGAAGGCGATCTTCCACAGCGCGTTCGGGTCGCGGGCGACGAGCGGCGTCGCCGGCGGTGCGGCGAGCGGGCGCGACGCGCCGCGCTCCAGCGCCAGCACGAACTCCTCGGCCGTCTCGAAGCGCTGCTGGCGCTCGCGCGCCACGGCCTTCAGCACCACGTGGTCCAGCCAGATCGGCAGCTCGGGCCGCAGCCGCGAGGGCGCGATCGGGTCGCGCCGGTAGCGCGCGATCTGGAACGGCTCGATCTCGCCGTACGGCAGCCGGCCGCTCAGCCAGCGGTAGAGCGTGACGCCCAGCGCGTAGAGGTCGCTCGCCGCGTCGGCGCCGGCATGCCCTGCTTCCCACTGCTCGGGATTCATGTAGCTGGGCGTACCAGCATGCAGGCTGCGCACCGCTGGCGGCTCGCGACCGGAGATTGCCACGCCCAGGTCGAGCAGGCGCCACTGGCCGTCGTCGCCCAGGTGCAGGTTGGCCGGCTTGACGTCGCGATGCACCACGCGCTGACGGTGCAGCCGGCCCAGCGCGCGCGCCGCGGCCAGCGTGCCCTGCACGATCTCCTCCACGCTGAAGGCCTGACCGGCCTCCAGCAGCTGCTCGAGCGTGCGGCCGCCATGCCAGTCGAACACCGCATAGAAGGCGCTCGGGTCGCGCGGCTCGCGCACCCGCACGAAACCCTGCCCGTCGCGCTCGGTGACGGTGCGGCCCAGCCAGGCCTCATGGGCCAGCATCGCGCGCTCCTCGGGATCGCCGGCACGCGACTCGTGCAGCGTCTTGATCGCCACCAGCTCGCGCGTCGCCGCATCGCGCGCCTGCACCAGCCGGTGCACGCCGGTGTTGGCCACCAGCGCGGTGATCACATAGCCGTCGAGCGTGTCGCCCACCTTGAGGCGCGGCGGTATCGGCAACTGGCGTCCCAGCAGCAGGGCGTCGTCCAGGCTGCCGGCATCGAGCCCGCGCACGCGGACGACCAGCGCCGTGGCGTTGTCTCGGCCCCCCGCCGCGAGCGCCGCCTCGACCAGTCGCTCGCTCGCCTGCTGCGCGGTCTCGGCGGCGCCGAGCAGCTCGCGCATCGCGGCGTGCTTGAGCACCTGGTGCACACCGTCGCTGCTGAGCAGCAGCGTGTCGCCGATCTGCAGCTCGCCCTGGTGGAAGTCGATGCGCAGGCTGTCGTCGAGTCCGATCGCACGCGTGAGCTGGCTGCGCAGGTCCGGGTGGTCGAAGGCGTGGTCGTGGGTGAGTTGCGTGCATTCGCCGCCGCGCAGCAGCCAGGCCCGCGTGTCACCGACGTGGGCCACGGTCCAGGTGTGCCCGCGCAGCACCACCGCGGTCAGCGTGGTCAGGCCCGACGCATCGCCGCTGCGGCGCCGGTTGTGGTCGACCAGCCAGGCGTTGTGAGCCCCCAGCAGGCGGTCGAGCGCGACGGTGGTCTCCCAGGTCGCGGGCACGGCGTGGAAATCGTTGACGAGCGAGATCACCGCGGTCTGCGCCGCCACCAGGCCGTGGCCGCCGGCCGACACGCCGTCGGCGATGGCCGCGATCAGGCCGCGGCCGGCCTCGTGCG
>NZ_AZSN01000124.1:0-11129 GCF_000576225.1 Methylibium sp. T29-B
CCTGCCGCTCGCCGCCTTGCTCCGGCGCGCCGACGCCCTGGCCAGCCGCATGGTCGCCGGATCGCCAGCCGCCGGGGCGGCCTGAGCTGCGGCGCCGCAGACCGTTGGCGGGCTCCTCAGTACTCCCAGAAGATCCGCTGCAGATCCTGCGAGCTCACGCCGCGCGTCAGCGCGACCGCGGCCAGGATCTTGGCCTTCTGCGGGTTCAGATCGTGCGCGACGACCCAGTCGTACTTGTCGTCGGGCTGCTCGGCATTGCGGATCACGAAGCCGTCGGCCACGCGCGAGGAGCGGATGACCTGCACGCCCTGGGCGCGCACGCTCCTGAGCTTCTCTACCGCGTAGTTCGGCACCGAGCCGTTGCCGGTGCCGGCATTGACCACCGCCTTGGCGCCCGAGCGCAGCGCCGCGTCGTACAGCTCCGTCGTCATGTTGCCGTAGCCGTAGACGATGGCCACCTCGGGCAGCGTCTCGATGCTCTCGATGTCGAACTCGCTGTTCACGGTGTGGCGCTTGGCCGGCAGGCGGAACCAGAAGGTCTTGCCCTCCACCGACATGCCGAGCGGCCCCCACTGGCTGCCGAAGGCGCTGGTCTTGATGTTGATGCGCTTGGCGACGTCACGGCCCGAATGGATCTCGTCGCTCATCGCCACCAGCACACCCTTGCCGCGCGAGGTCGGGTCGGCCGCGACCACCACCGCGTTGTAGAGGTTGAGCATGCCGTCGGCCGACATCGCCGTGCCGGGCCGCATCGAGCCCACCACGACCACCGGCTTGTCGCTGCGGATCACCAGTTTGAGGAAGAAGGCCGTCTCTTCCAGCGTGTCGGTGCCGTGGGTGATGACGATGCCGTTCACCGCCGGGTCGCGCACCAGTTGCGAGACCCGCTTGCCGAGCTGCACCAGCTTCTCGTTGGTGAAGCTCTCCGAGGCGATCTGGAACACCTGCTCGCCGCGCACCTGGGCCACGTCGGCCAGCTCGGGTACGCCGGCGATCAGCTTGTCGACCGGTACCTTGGCCGCCTGGTAGGACGCGCTGTTGGTGGCGGCCGCGCCCGCGCCGGCGATCGTGCCCCCGGTGGCGAGCACCACCACCTGCGGCTTGGCCACCGCGACCTGCGCGTGGACGGACGGCGCGCCGAGACCGATCCATGCGACCACGGCCAGCGCGCGTAGCGCCGTGCCGAGCTGGAAAAAGCGTTCGTTCATGGGGCTCCCCTGAGGCAACAAGACCACCCGGAATGGGTGGAGGCCGAACCTGGGAGCAAGTGCCATGCCCCAAGGCTGACTTTTGCCACATTGACACAATCGACGGCCCGGCACAATGCCCCGTTGCCTTTCGCTGCGGTTGGTCTGTCGCGATGGGCCCTCGACGTTCGACAGGGAGCAGCAATTGATACTCGTGACCGGCGGCACAGGCTTCATCGGCTCGCACACCAGCGTGGCGCTGGCGAATGCGGGCCATGATTTCGTCATCCTCGACAACCTCGTCAACAGCCAGCGCGACGTGCTCGACCGCCTGGCGCCGCTGTGCGGCAAGCGGCCCGCTTTCGTGGAGGGCGACGTGCGCGATGCCGCCACCCTGGACCGCGTGTTCGCGCAGTACCCGATCCGTGCGGTGATCCACTTCGCGGCGCTGAAGGCGGTGGGCGAGTCGGTACAGAAGCCGCTGGCCTACTACGAGAACAACATCACCGGCACCCTGCGGCTGCTGGAGGCGATGCGCCGCGCCGCGGTGCACACGCTGGTGTTCTCGTCCTCCGCCACCGTCTACGGCGACCCGGCGTCGGTACCGATCCGCGAGGACTTCCCGCTGTCGGCCACCAACCCCTACGGCTGGACCAAGCTGATGGTCGAGCAGATCCTCGCCGACCTGTCGAAATCCGAGCCGCAGTGGCGCATCGCGCGGCTGCGCTACTTCAACCCGGTCGGCGCCCACGAGAGCGGCCAGATCGGCGAAGACCCCTCGGGCATCCCGAACAACCTGATGCCCTACGTCGCCCAGGTGGCCGTGGGCCAGCGGCCGCAGCTGCAGGTGTTCGGCGGCGACTACCCGACGCCCGACGGCACCGGCGTGCGCGACTACATCCACGTGATGGACCTCGCCGAGGGCCACGTCGCCGCCCTCGACAGCCTGGCCCGCGAACCCGGCCTGTTGACGGTGAACCTGGGTACCGGCCTGGGCGTCTCGGTGCTGGACATGGTGGCCGCCTTCGAGAAGGCCAGCGGCCGCCCGGTGCCCTACCGCATCGTCGATCGCCGGCCCGGCGACGTGGCGGCCTGCTGGGCCGACCCGGCGCTCGCGCTGCAACGGCTGGGCTGGCGCACCCGCCGCGACCTCGACCAGATGTGCGCCGACGCCTGGCGCTGGCAGAGCAACCGGGCGGCGTGGTCGGCGTGAGGCCGGCTGCGCACGCCTCCTGCTGCGCGTGAGCCTCGGGCGGCCCACCCCCACGAGTGCTGCCCACCGCGCGCCGTGGTGGGCGTATGCCAGCCTCGGCGCCAGCATGGCGCTGGTCGGCAGCTATGTCGGCCTGTCGAAGCTGCTGGTCGCGGTGTTCCCGGTTCTGCTGCTGGCCTGGCTGCGCTTTGGCATCGCGGCCATCGCGATGGTGCACTGGGTGCATCGGACCGCCGACGAGCCGCGGCTGAGCCGACGCGACCGCTGGCTGCTGTTCCTCGAGGCCTTCTTCGGCAACTTCCTGTTTTCGGTGTGCATGCTGTTCGGCGTGGCTTTGAGTTCGGCGCTGGCGGCCGGCGTGATCATGGCCGCGCTGCCGGCCGTGGTGGCCCTGCTGTCGTGGGTCGGACTGCGAGAGCGCATTGCGCCACGCGTGCTGGGCGGCATCGGCTGCGCGGTGGCCGGGATCGCGCTGGTTTCACTGGCCCAGGCCGGGCCCGACGGCGGCGGGAGTTCACTGCTCGGCAACGCGCTGCTGCTCGGTGCCGTGTTCTGCGAGGCGCTCTACGTGGTGATCGGCAAGCAGCTCACCGGCCAGGTGAGCGCACGCCGCATCAGCGCGCTGGTGAACCTGTGGGGCCTGGCACTGGTGACGCCGTTCGGCCTATGGCAAGCGTGGCAGTTCGACTTCTCGGCGGTGCGCGGCGGCGTCTGGGTGCTGCTGCTGTTCTACGCACTCGCAGCCAGCATGGCGACGGTGTGGCTGTGGATGACGGGCCTGAAACACGTGCCGGCGTCGTCGGCTGGCGTGTTCACGGTGCTGCTGCCGATCAGCGCCGCCGCCATTGGCGTTCTGCTGCTGGGCGAGCACGTCAGCGGCATCCAGCTCGGCGCCTTCGCCCTGGCGCTGGCCGGGGTGGTACTGGCAACCTGGCCGGTGCAGCGGAACGCCGCGTACTGAACTGAAAGGCCTGCGGCGCCGTCAAGCCGCCGCCGCGACCTCGTCCACCGTCGGCCGGCGGCGCGCCAGCGCCGACACCACCTCCGGCGGCTCGTTCTTGAGCCGATGATCCGACCAGACCTGCCGCCAGCGCCGGGCGCCGGACATACCGTTCCACAGGCCGAGCATGTGGCGCGATACGCGCGACCAGGGCTCGCCCTGCAGCCGCTGAAGCTCCATGTAGCGCACCATCGCCGCCTCGATGTCGGCACGGTCTCGCTCGAGTGGCGCGTCGCCGAAGAAGCGCACATCCCAATCAGCCATCAGCCAGGGATGGTGGTAGGCCTCACGCCCGAGCATCACGCCATCGACCTGCGCCAGGTGCGTGGCGATCTCGTCGTGGGTCTTGACGCCGCCGTTCAGCACGATCGTCAAGGCCGGGAAATCGCGCTTGAGGCGGTAGACCCACTCGTGGCGCAGCGGTGGCAGTTCGCGGTTCTCCTTCGGGCTGAGGCCCTTGAGCCAGGCATTGCGTGCGTGGACGATGAACACCTCGCAGCCGGCCGCTGCCACGGTGCCGATGAAATCGCGCACGAACCCGTAGCTCTCGGTTCGGTCAATGCCGATGCGGTGCTTCACGGTCACCGGGATGCCCACCGCGTCACGCATCGCCTTCACGCCGTCTGCCACCAGGTCGGGCTCGGCCATCAGGCAGGCGCCGAAGGCGCCACGTTGCACACGCTCGCTGGGACAGCCGCAATTGAGGTTGATCTCGTCGTAGCCCCAGCGCTCGCCGAGCTTCGCGCAGGCGGCCAGATCCTCCGGCTCGCTGCCGCCCAGCTGCAGCGCCACCGGGTGCTCCTCGGGGCCGAAGTCCAGATGCCTCGGCACATCGCCGTGCAACAGGGCTCCGGTGGTGACCATCTCGGTATAGAGCCGGGTGTGGCGCGAGAGCAGGCGATGGAAGTGACGGCAATGTCGATCGGTCCAGTCCATCATCGGGGCAACACTTAGTCGCCACGGTGAAAAGCCATGTTTTTCCTGATGTTCCACGTAATCAGTCACTAACATAAATGGTACGTGTGCAGAACTTAGTGCACACGAGGCGCACACGAAGGGGTCAAGAGGTGTAGATTTAGGGCTCGATAGGACACACACGAAGTGCACACGGAGCCCTGCACACATGCCCACATTCTCCCAGCTACCCTCAGGCAAATGGCGCGCGCAGGTCAGGCGCGGCGGCGTCTACCGGGCGGCGACCTTCCCGACGAAGCGCGAGGCCAAGGACTGGGCCTCAGGCGTCGAGTCGCAGGCGCACCACATCGCGGCAGGCGGCTTCGCGCCTGTCCCCAAGGGGGCGACGGTCGGCGACCTGATCGACAAGTACGTCGAGATGACGAACCAGTCGCCCGGCAAGACTAAGGAGGCGACCCTGGCGATGCTGAAGCTGCAGCTCGGCAAGGTGCGCCTGGCATCCCTCAACGCGGTGACCCTGCGCGACTTCATAGACCGGCGCATCGAAGCCGGCGCCGGCGGCGTCACGATCGCGGGCGACCTGTCGTTCCTGTCGGCCGTGCTGAAGTGGGCGCGGCACGCGCGGCACCTTGACGTGCCGGAGCGCCTGGCGCTGGAGGCGCGCGAGAGCCTGAAGCACCGCGGCCTGACGACCCGCAGCCGCGAGCGTGACCGCGAGCCCACGGACGACGAGCTGGCGCGCCTCTACGCCCACTGGCAGGGCAACCCGCGCCAGCGCATCGACATGGTGACACTGTGCCGCTTCGCGCTGGCCACCGCGATGCGTCAGGACGAGATCTGCCGCCTGCAGGTGGAGGATGTCGACCGCGAGGGCCGCACCGTCGTGATCCGCGACCGCAAGGATCCGCGCAACAAGAGCGGGAACGATCAGACTGTGCCGCTGCTCGCCGCAGCCTGGGCGATCGTCGAGCCGATGATCGAGGACCGCACCGAGGGCGCCATCTTCGGCGTGCGCGCGGCCTCGGTGTCAACAGCCTTCACGCGCGCCTGCCAGGCGCTGGAGCCGCCGATCATCGATCTGCACTTCCACGACCTGCGGCACAGGGCGACCGCGGATCTGTTCCGCATGGGCCTCGACATCCCGCGCGTCGCGCTGCTCACCGGGCACAAGACCTGGGCGATGTTGCGCCGCTACACCGACATCAAGCCGGCCGACGTGCATGCCGCACTGAAGCCTGCAGAGAAACCGCCCCGCCCTCCCCGGCGTGGCGACAAGGTGCTGCCCTTCAAGGCGGCATGACAAAGCGGCCGAACCGGGTGCTTGAGACCACCCGGCCGGCCTCACCACAACCCACCTACTAGAGAGGTGTTTCATGTCCACCCAAGAGACTAACAGCGTCGGATCGACCGATCCTCGCGTGGCGGCGATTCTTCGAGAGATCGCATCGCTCGCGCACACGGCCTCGGAAACGATGGAATCGGCCGAGCTGAGTGCAGAGGCGTCAGCGGGGCTGCAGCTCATGCTTCAGATCGGCTATCTGGCCGACAGCGGCATCAAGATCACCGGGGGAGTTCAGCAATGCGGCGGCGCCGCTGACTGGTTCGCCCCCTTCCTCAACGAAGGCGAAGTGGAGGCCCTCAATGACTGACCCCACCTCGTTTATGGCCGGCGTCGCGCTGATGGACGAGATGTTGCGCGAGGCAGAACGGCAGGCCGCAGCGGAAGTAGCCGGAGAGGATGTATCTGGGGGCTTCTGGATTGAAGCGGATATACGCGGAGGAGTGGATCTGAACATCTACCTCCGCCCATTGGTCGCCGAACTGATATCTCGACCAGAACTGATCGAAGGATTCTCGGCGGCGCTTGGTGATTACCTTGGAACACTTTGCGCTGGGCTCGTCCCGGCAAACGGCGATGCGTACACAAACCTGAGTTACGACGACATCATGGTGTTCGTTCCACCACCGGAGGAAGAGCCGGTATCGAATGTGATCCCCATTCGACCGGCGTCTAGCGCCGCTGCGGAAATCCGGCATAGCTGAGTGTGGCAACTAGGCGCCGCGGCCGGCCTTCGAACGCGAGCAACCCTCGCGTCGCAGCGGCAGATATCGCGATCGCGAAGACGATGCACACCCTGTTGATGTGGGGCTTCCCGAGAAAGTGTCCCCCCAACCACAGCGGCGGCGGCTATGCGGACATGGCCGTCGCCGCCAGTGCTCGCAAGCTGCTAGGCCGAGGCGACGCCCATGGCCTGGCGCTGTCGGGGGAGCGTATCTGCCAGATCTACGCGAAGTGCATGCCAGAAATTCGCGCACGCGAACGCGATTGCATCTGGAAGAGCCCATCGAGATACCTTGTTGATGGGCGGCGTCAAAGCATGCCGATTGCAAGTCGAGGGAAGTCGCTTGCCGAGCTGGCCGACTTGCTCATACGAAACGAGGGCGAATGGGTGGAACCAGAACCGGAAGGATCTGACTTGATCTTTCATCATGACTTGCCGCTCACCGCTGCCGAGCATCGAAAGTGGCTGGCCACCCCCCGGCTGCGCTTGAAAAGTGGGTAGAAAAATGGCGTAGCCCGATCGCGCCGCCGATCCTCTCCCTCTATGCACCCTCCGATGTCCGGATGGTGCAAAGACCACGAGAGAGGATCAAGATGCAAGCACCCGAAGTCGAGTCCCCTGCCCGGCTGACTGCGCTGGTTGATCGGCTGGATTGCCTGACCGAGCAAGACCTCCAGCTCCTCTGCGATGTCAAGGACGGCACCGAGGAGTCCTGGCGCAAGCGCGGCAACGGACCGCCCTACGTCCGCGCCGGCAACCGATACCTCTACCCGCGTGACGGCGTAGCCCAGTGGCTCGCCGCCCGTGTGCGTGAGCGCAACGCCGTTCCTGCGGGGAGCATGCTGTGAGCGGGAACACCGAGCTGCAAGAGCTGACTGCCATGTATCGGGAGCAGTTCGCCATCATCAGCGCCGTCGATCCGGCGCAGGCGACAGTCGAGCGCGTCAAGGAGCTAGCGCGCCGGCAAGCCCTTGCCGCGCGCAAGGGGTTCGTTCTGGAGCGGTTGGCAGACGACACTTACCTTGGCGCACAGCTTGAATGGGGGATGCACGCCATCCTGCCGAACGAGCGCGCCGTCGACGAATGGCTCACGAGGATCGGAGCCGCTGAGTGAGCGTCGACGCGCTTCTCTCCCGGCTGGACGACCCGAAGCCGAACGGGCCCGACCGCTGGCGCTGCGCCTGTCCGGTGTGCGGTGGCCGAAATCGGTCGACGCTCTCGATCGGCGTGGGCGACACCGGTGCGGTGCTGCTGAAGTGCTGGAAGGAGGGTTGTGGCCCCGAGCAGATCGCGAACGCGGTCGGCCTGGAGCTGGAAGACCTGTTCCCGCCGCGCGATAGCTCGGGCCCGCCGCTGAAACGCCGCCGTCTCATCACCGCGACTCAGGCGCTCGACGTGCTCGACAGTGAAACCGCCTTGGTTCTACTGAGTGCGTCCGACATGGCGAAAGGCGAGCTCGTGGACTTCGAACGGCTGCTCACCGCGGCAGCGCGCATCGCGTTGATTCGAGACGAGGTGCGAGCATGAAGTCACCCGCCGCAACGCTCGAAGCGCTTGATGCTCAGGTGGAATCCCATGGCGGGCGGCGTGCCGTTGTGCAGCGCGAGCGCCGTCGCGCGGAGGCGTCGCTGGTGTCGAACGCCCCCCGCATCATGGATGCCGCCGCGCTGATGGAGACGGCGCCGGAGCCGGTGCGTTACGTCATTCCCGGCTGGCTCCCCGACGGGCTCACGCTGCTGGTCGCGAATCCCAAGATCGGCAAGTCGACTTTGATCCTGCAGGTGGCGGTGGCGCTGGCAGGTGGCGGTGAATTCTGGGGCTCCAGGGTTCCGCGCGGCAAGGCGCTGATGATCGACCTGGAGACGAACGAGCGCCGCCTCCGCCGCAAGCTCGAACAGGCCGGGATCACGGCGCTGGAGCCTGGCGCGCTGCTGTACGCCACGGACTGGCCCCGGGGGCTGCTCGGCGTGGACGCCATCGCCAACGCGGTCGAAGCCGACCCGCAGATCCGACTTGTCGTGATCGACACGCTGCAGCGCTTCCGCGATGCTGGTGGCGGCAAGCAGAACGCCTACGCAGCCGACTATGAGGCGCTGGCGCCCCTACAGCAGCTGTGCCGGGACCGACCCGGGCTGTCTATCGTCTGCGTGCACCACAAGCGCAAGGCAGCCACCGACGATCCCGTCGACAGCATCAACGGCTCCGCCGCAATCGCTGGCGCCGCCGATGGGATCTGGATCCTCAGCCGCAAGGGCATCGGCGAATTCACCCTGCACGTTCACGGCCGAGACTGGGAGCGCGAGGAAGACGAGTTCAGGCTGGAGCGCTCTGACGGATCGTGGCAACTGGTCGACGGTCCGACCTACAGCGACGCAGACGCGCAGGTGCTGAAGCATCTGGACATCGGCGGGGGCATGACGCCCACCCAGCTGGGCGCAGCACTCACGGTCTCCAAGCAGGCAGCGCACCAGCGGCTGCGCCGTATGGCCCAGGCCGGGCTGGTCAGCTGTAAGGAAGGGGTCTGGTATGCAGGCTCCTAACTCTTTCTTTACTGCATTGACAGTATTGACGAGCGTTGACGCCTTGACGGCGTTGACGAGCCTTGACCGTCAAGTCTGTCAACGCGTCAACGTGGTGTGTGCGGGAGGTGGCGATGAGCGCTGAAGCCGCCTTGACCCGCTCGTGGAAGGTCGGCAGCCGCACGTGCGTGCTGTCCATCCCGAAGCCCGGCCCCGGCGCCGTGGTCTCCGCGGTGATCGAGTGGCTGCCCGATCTGCCGCATCGGCTGAACGACTCAGAACAGCGCCAGTACCTCACCGGCCGCAATGCCGCCCTCCAAGACCTGTCTCACGAGCTGGGCATCCGCACGGCCGTGATCGACCTTTGACCGAAAGGACTCCATGAACACCACCACCCAATTCCAAACCCGCCTCGAAGAACTCCGGGACGCCCGCTTCGTCGCTGCCCGGGACTTCGAAGACGTGACCGCGGCCGGCGACGACAGCGAGGCTGCCTGGCAGAAGCTCCAGACCCTTGATGCCGAGATCACCCGCACGCAGGCCAGCCTGGCCGCCGCCCAGCGCCATGAAGAGGCGGCGACCGATCGCAAGACCCGGGACGCCCGGGAGAAGGCCGAGGCGAAGGCGAAGGCTGCGCACGAGCACGCGATGCAGGCCGCCCTGAAGTTCGAGGAAGCCATGGAACGTGCCGCGGTGCTGCACGGCGAAGTCCTGGCCGCATTCGAGGAAGCCCACCGCCTGCAGATCGGCAACACCCCCGCCGGCAGCACGCTCGGCGCCCCGGCCGTCATCGCCCGCATCGAGGGCCGCTTCCGCCAGACCGTCGCACGCCAGCAGCGCCGCGGTCCCAACGGCAAGCCCATGCCGGGCGGGCCCTCCATCGAATCCCTCGCGTCCTTCTTGGGCGTCAAGCGTTCCGGCGGCTTCCTCAGCCGGTTTGGTCTTTAAAGGAGAGACACATGAGTACCTGGGCACTCTGCGGCGCGATCGACCGCGCCCTCAACGTCACCTTGGGTGAGGACGACTTCCACGGCGTCTGGGGCGGACCTTCCATCGGAGGCAAGGAAGCAGCCGTCATCGTGAACACGGACCAGATCCACACCAGGCTGGAGCTGGTGACGCTGCTCACCGCGATGAAAGCCCGCATCGCCGAGCGATCGGCACCGTTCCTGGACTATCCGGCCGGGCTCGCCTGGGAAGGGTTCTGGACCCGCAATCTCAACGGCCTGACGATCGGCCGGCGTATGACCAACGAGCGCCAGGAAGTCAGCAACACCTACATGTTCGCCGGAAACCGCGAGACCGATCCCCGCACCGTGGCGCGCAGCCCCGTCGTCGGTCCGTGCTCCACCGCGTGCAGCGTGATCTTCGATGTCGACAAGCTCCTCGACCGAAACCAGATGCTCGACGGCATCAGCGTCGTGGTCGACGGACTCATCGACTACATCAACGAAGACCCGGACGCCCCGCTCGCCGACCTCTTCGTCTACCACTGAGGGAAGACATGGAAGCACCGCTGACCCCCGAGAGCGCACAGGCCGAACGTGCGTCCCTGGTGAGTGACAAGGCCTTCACCGCCGCCGCCATGAACCCTCAGGGCAAAGAGTGGGCGAGGCTCACGGAGCTGAACCACGTGATCGCTGGCGCCGACGAGCCCGACGCTTCGCAGCCCGAGAACCCGCCGGCATTCGAAGCTCCACGGTCCCCGGACGAATACCAGCTGTCCGCCGAATGGGCCAAGGAGCACGGCATGGAGATGGGCGAGTCCCAGAAGGCGGATCTTCGTCAGAGTCTGCACGCTGCCGGCGTCGATGCCGACCTGGCCGAGGCCGCCCACATGGTTGCCCTCGATGCTGCGTTCTACGTCCGCACCGACGCGGAGGCCGTGCACGAGACCGCCAAGGCCGAGCAGCAGCTCCGGGGCATCTGGGGGGCCTCCTACGAGGGGTTCTAAGCCGGAACCGCCGAAAATTCCGTCAGCCGATCAACGTGGCTTGTCCCGCGCCCGGTCGATGGGGTAGACCCAACAGTCGTGTCACTAGCCGCCATTTCGATCACGGCAATGCCAGCCGGACGTCACGTCCAGATTGTTCCGGTCTGGATGAGGCCGACTGACGTCTCGGATGACGGGTGGCATACAACTGCTGTGAGTCCTGCAGGGGGCAGCTGCCTGACCGGACGGCGAGCATCAGCCATCTCATGTATTAGTCATGTCAGCTTTGACACTGCGCA
>NZ_AZSN01000125.1:0-10909 GCF_000576225.1 Methylibium sp. T29-B
ACCACCGCGCGCGCGCGTGGTGGGCATGGCCACCACCGGCGTCGCGCCGCGCCTCATGGGCATCGGCCCGGCACCGGCCTCGCAGCGCGTGCTGCAGCTCACCGGCCTGACGCTGGCGCAGATGGACGTGATCGAGCTGAACGAGGCCTTCGCGGCTCAGGGCCTGGCGGTGCTGCGCCAGCTCGGCCTGGCCGACGACGACGCGCGCGTCAACCCGAACGGCGGCGCCATCGCGCTGGGCCACCCGCTCGGCGCCAGCGGCGCACGGCTGATCACCACCGCGATCCACCAGCTGCACGACACCAGAGGCGCTACGCCCTGTGCACGATGTGCATCGGGGTCGGCCAGGGCATTGCGGTGGTGCTGGAGCGGGTGTGAGCCGGGCGTGAGCGCCGCTCAGAGATCGAGCTCGAGGACCGATGAGCGTGCCCTCGAGACGCAGACCATGATGGATCGCCCGGACCGCCGCTGCGCCTCGGACAGCAGGCTGCGGTCGGCCGGCGCATGCACCGATGCGCGCACCGCCTCCATCAGCGCCGTCGGGCCGCAGCAGTACACCTGCGCCTGCGGCGGCAGGCCCTGCAACGCCGACGCCGGATCGAAGAAGCGCCGCGCCCCTTCACCACCAGGCCGACGCCGATGCAGGTGAATTCTTCCCACATTGAAGCCCGGCTTCGCAAACTACCCCGACGGGTGGGCGCCACGCCGCGAGCCTGAGGGATCATTTCCACAACGCAGGCGCACGGTGACGACCGTGCAGCCCGCTTTCGCTGCCGCCAGCCCCGGTCACGCGCATCGCTGCGGAACGGCAGGGCCGGCGGACCCGACGACGCCGGCGCGATGCACCGTGCCGCGGCGCAATGCGGCCTTGCCGCGTCGGCGGGGCCCATTCCATCGAACACAACGGAGCTCCTCGACATGCACTCATGGAAGGCCGTCCTGCGCCATGGCGCGACCCCCCTGATCCTTGCGGCGACCCTGGCCGGCAGTCCCTACGCATCGGCCGCGCCGGCGAACCCCGTGAACGCCGCGCGACTGGCCGCCGCGGCCCAGGAGCCCGCCAACTGGATGACGCACGGCGGCACCTACCAGGAGGCCCGCTACAGCCCGCTCGACCAGATCAACACGCGCAGCATCGCGCGGCTGAAGCTGGCCTGGTACGGCGACTTCGACACCTCACGAGGCCAGGAGGCCACGCCCTTGGTGATCGACGGCGTGATGTACACGACCTCGAGCTGGTCGAAGGTCTACGCCTACGACGCCGCCACCGGCAAGCTGCTGTGGCGCCATGACCCGAAGGTGCCTGGCGACCGCGGCGCCGACGCCTGCTGCGACGTGGTCAACCGTGGCGTCGCCGCGTGGAACGGCAAGGTCTACGTCGGCACCCTGGACGGCCGGCTCGAGGCACTGGACGCGAAGACCGGCAAGCTCGTGTGGTCCACCGTCACGGTGGATCAGACCCGGCCGTACACGATCACCGGCGCGCCCCGGGTGGTCAAGGGCAAGGTCCTGATCGGCAACGGCGGCGCGGAGTACGGCGTGCGCGGCTACGTCAGCGCCTACGACGCCGAGACCGGCGCGCTGGCCTGGCGCTTCTACATGACGCCGAACCCCGAGAACAAGCCCGACGGCGCGGCCTCGGACGCGATCCTGATGAGCAAGGCCTACGGCACCTGGCACGACGGGGCCTGGAAGCAGACCGGCGGTGGCGGCACGCCGTGGGATGCCATCGTCTACGACGCCGACTTCGATCAGGTGATCATCGGCACCGGCAACGGCAACCCCTGGAGCTGGGAGCACCGTTCGGGCAGCAAGGGCGACAACCTGTTCCTGGGCTCGCTCCTCGCACTGGATGCGGAGACGGGCGCCTACAAGTGGCACTACCAGGAGACCCCGAGCGAGAACTGGGACTTCACCTCCACGCAGCCGATCATCCTGACCGAGCTGACGCTGCAGGGCCGCCAGCGCAAGGTGCTGCTCCATGCGCCGAAGAACGGCTTCTTCTACGTGGTCGACCGCAAGGACGGCGCACTGATCTCGGCCGAGCCCTTCACCACGGTCAACTGGGCGACCGGCATCGACCTGAAGACCGGCCGCCCGATCGAGGCGCCCGGCGCCCGCTACGAGCGCACGAAGAAGTCGTTCTGGGCCATGCCGGGGCCGTTCGGCTCCCACAACTGGCACCCCATGGCCTTCAGCCCGAAGACCGGCCTCACCTACATCCCGGTGCAGGACGTGCCGCTCGACTACAACTACTCGCCCGACTTCAAGTACTCGCCGCAGCGCGGCACCTGGAACACCGGCATCGAGGCCACCACCTTCGCCGGCCCCGGCAGCGAGTCGCATCGGCGCCTGCTGGCCATGCAGACGCGCGGCGCGCTGGTGGCGTGGGACGCCGTCCGGCAGAAGGAGGCCTGGCGGGTCCAGCACGGCAACCTGGCCTCGGCGGGCGTGCTGGCGACCGGCGGCAACCTGGTGTTCCAGGGCACGCCCGATGGCCGGCTGGTGGCCTACACGGCCGACACCGGCCGGCAGGTGTGGAGCTGGCAGGGCTTCGACGGCATCATCGCCGGCGCCATGACGTATGCGGTCGGAGGCGAGCAGTACATCGCGGTCGTGGCCGGCTTCGGTGGCTCGAACGCCCTGCACGCGCCGTTCGCCATCGCACCCAAGGTGGGCCTGCACGGACGCATCCTGGCCTTCAAGCTCGACGGCCGGGCGGTGCTGCCGGACAACAGCAGACCGCTCCTGCCTCCCAATGTGCCCGCGCAGACGTGGCCGGCCGAGACCGTGTCGCGCGGCGCCGCACTGTACGGAAACTGCGCGGCCTGCCACGGCTTCGGCACCTACGCCGCCAACGTGATCCCCGATCTGCGCCGTTCACCGATGCTGTCGGTCAAGTCTGCCTGGGATGCGGTGGTCCTGGGCGGCGCGCTGGCCGACAAGGGCATGCCGAACTGGACGGGACGCATCGCCGCCGAGGACGTCGAGGCGATCCGGGCCTATGTGGTCGATCGCGCGCGTCAGCTGAGAGACGACGAGGCGGCCGCGCAGGCCGCTGCGAAGGCCCGGGACCGATGAAGCTGCGGCCCGCGCGGCGCGCTCAGCGCCGTGCGGGATCGAAGTGCCGGCGCAGGCCCTGCCAACAGCGCGCGTAGTCGGCCTGCCGCAGCGGCGAGGCCAGCGCCCGGGGTGTCGGGCGCCAGACGTGGCGCGCCTCGAACATGAAGGCCATGGTGTCGCGGATCACGTCGGGCTGCGACAGGTCGGCATGGCTCGCCTTCTCGAAGGTCTCGGCGTCGGGGCCATGGCCGGTCATGCAGTTGTGCAGGCTCGCGCCGCCGGGCAGGAAGCCTTCGGCCTTGGCGTCGTACACGCCGTGGATCAGGCCCATGAACTCGCTGGCGACGTTGCGGTGGAACCAGGGCGGCCGGAAGGTGTCCTGCATCGCCAGGATGCGCGGCGGGAAGACCACGAAGTCGAGGGCGCTGGTGCCTGGCGTGTCGGAGGCCGCATGCAGCACGAGGAAGATCGACGGGTCGGGGTGGTCGTGGCTGATCGAGCCGATGGCATTGAAGCGCCGCAGGTCGTACTTGTACGGTGCGCAGTTGCCGTGCCAGGCCACCACGTCGAGCGGCGAGTGGTCCATCGCCGCCGACCACAGCCGGCCCATGAACTTGGTGACCAGCTGGTGCGGCCCGTCGATGTCCTCGTAGGCGGCCACCGGCGCGAGGAAGTCGCGCGCATGCGCCAGGCCGTTGGCGCCGATCGGCCCCAGGTCGGGCAGGCGCAACGGCGCGCCGTGGTTCTCGCACACGTAGCCGCGGCCCGCGCCGTCGGGCAGCTCGACGCGAAAGCGCAGGCCGCGCGGGATGACGACGATCTCCTGCGGCTCGACCTCGAGCACGCCGAGCTCGGTGACGAAGCGGTGGCGGCCGAGCTGGGGCACGATCAGCAGCTCGCCGTCGGCGCTGCAGAAGCTGCGCTGCTGCATCGAGCGGTCGGCGGCGTAGAGATGGATCGCGGCACCGGCCTGCACGCCCGCATCGCCGTGACCGGCCCAGGTCACGAGGCCGTCGACGAAGTCGGTCGGCGCCGCCGGCAGCGGCAGCGGGTTCCAGCGCAGCGGGTCGGGCGGCGTGGCGAGCGTCGAGAAGTCGCTGACCAGCCGGCCGCCGTCGTCGTACGGCTCGAACGGCGCGTGCATCGCGGCCGGACGGATGCGGTAGAGCCAGCTGCGGCGGTTGTCGGCGCGCGGCGCGGTGAAGGCGGTGGCGCTGAACTGCTCGGCGTACAGGCCGTAGGGACAGCGCTGCGGCGAGTTGCGGCCCACCGGCAGCGCACCGGACAGCGCCTCGCTCTCGAAGTGGTTGGCGAAGCCGCTCTGGTAGCGCAGGGGAGCGTGGTGCATCGAATCCCGTCCTCGCCGAGCATTCTGCCTGCGGCCCTGCAGGCGCTGCGGACGGGCCGCCGGCCCCGGCGCTCAGACGGCGCAGCCGGCCTCGACCGCGGCCGGCCCCGGCGGCGGCAACGGCGGCAGGATGCGGTAGCCGTAGCGCACCGCGGTCATCTCGGCCAGGATGCTGACGGCGATCTCCGGCGGCGTGCGCGCGCCGTTCTTCAGGCCCACCGGGCCGTGCAGCCGGGCGAGCGCGGCAGCGTCGAGGCCGAAGTGCTGCTTCAGCCGCTCGCAGCGCTTGCGCTGGTTGGCCTGCGAGCCGATCGCGCCGACGTAGAAGGCCTCGGACTGCAGCGCCTCCATCAGGGCCAGGTCGTCGAGCTTGGGGTCATGGGTCAGTGCGACCACCGCGGTGTGCGCGTCGGGGCGCAGCGCCGTCACGGCGTCGTCGGGCATGCCGCTCACCCGCGTGCTGCCGGCAACGGCCCAGGCGGCAGCGTATTCCTCGCGCGGGTCGCAGATCAGCACCTCGTAGTCCAGTGCCAGCGCCATCGTCGCGAGGTAGTGCGTCAGCTGGCCGGCGCCGATCAGCAGCAGGCGGAAACCGGGGCCCAGCGTGGTCACCAGCGTCGCGTCGTTCAACAGCAGCAGCTCGCCGGCACCGGCCGCCAGCTCGACCCGGCCGTCGGCCAGATGCAGCGTGCGCGTCACCCGGCCGCCCTGCTCGAGGCGGGCCAGCAAGTCGTCGATGGCGCTGCGCGCGGTGATGGTTTCCACCACCAGTTCCAGCGATCCACCGCACGGAAGTCCGAAGCGCGCCGCCTCGTCACCTGTAACGCCGTAGCACACTTTTTCCGGGCGATCCGCGGCGATCGACGTGGCGCGCACGCGCTCGATCAGGTCGTCCTCGATGCAACCGCCCGACACGGAGCCGGCCACCAGGCCGTCGCCGCGCACCGCGACCACCGAGCCCACGGGCCGCGGTGCGGAGCCCCAGGTGCGCGTCACCGTCGCGAGCACGACGCGATGCCCGGCTTGGCGCCAGTCACGCACCGTCCTGAAGACCTGCAGGTCGACGTTGTCCATGTTGTCCGTCCGTGGAGCGGCATCGTGAAACGCCGAGGCCACCGCGTCGACCGCGCGCTTCCCCCTATGAAACCTTTCGCCGAACTCGACCCGCCAGCCATTGCAATCGATTTCATAAGGGATTCCTGCGGTAAGCCAAACACGAAGAGCGTCGCCACACTTTCCGGATCGACACACCAAGGCACGAGGGACATGCGATGAGTCAAACGCTGAAACTGACGGTGAACGGGCGCGCGGTGGAACGCGAGGTCGAACCGGCCACGCTGCTGGTGCACTTCCTGCGCGACACGCTGCGACTCACCGGCACGCACGTGGGCTGCGACACCGCGCAGTGCGGTGCCTGCACGGTGCACCTCGACGGCCGGGCGGTGAAGAGCTGCAACATGCTGGCGGTGCAGGCGGCCGGCCATGCGGTGACCACCATCGAGGGCGTGGCCGCGGCCGACGGCACGATGCACCCGATGCAGGCCGCCTTCAAGGCCTGCCACGGCCTGCAATGCGGCTACTGCACGCCCGGCATGGTGATGAGCTCGATCGACCTGGTGAAGCACCACGACCACAGCAGCGAGCACAGGATCCGCGAGCACCTCGAGGGCAACTTCTGCCGCTGCACCGGCTACCAGAACATCGTCAAGGCGGTCCAGGTGGGCGCCAAGGGCATGGGCGCCTGAGCCCCGCGAACCCAGGAGACCTACACCATGAACGCACGCCAGGGTTTCATCGGCCAGCCGGTCCAGCGCAAGGAAGACGCGCGCTTCCTCACCGGCCGCGGCCAGTACACCGACGACCTGATCCAGCAGGGGCAGACCTACGCCTATTTCCTGCGCTCGCCCTACGCCCACGCCCGCATCAACGGCATCGCCATCGACGCGGCGCAGGCCGCGCCGGGTGTGCTGGGCGTCTACACCGGCGCCGACTTCCGCAACGTCGGCGGCCTGCCCTGCGGCTGGCTGATCACCAGCGTCGACGGCACGCCGATGAAGGAACCCAAGCACCCGATCCTGTGCGACGACAAGGCGCTCTACGTCGGCGACGCGGTGGCGCTGGTGGTGGCCGAGACCCATGCGCAGGCCAAGGCCGCGGCGGCGCTGATCGAGGTGGACTACGAGGAACTCGCGCCGGTGGTCGACACCGCCACCGCCAAGGCGGCCGGCAGCACGCTGCACGAGATGGCGCCGGACAACGTCTGCTACACCTGGGCCATCGGCGACCGCGCCGACGTGGACGCCGCGGTGGCCGCGGCGCCGCACGTGAGCAAGCTCTCGTTCCGCAACAACCGGCTGATCCCGAACGCGATCGAGCCGCGCTGCGCGAACGCGTCCTACAACCCGAGCGACGAGAGCTACACGCTGCATGTGGCCAACCAGAACCCGCACGTCGAGCGGCTGCTGATGTGCGCCTTCGTGCTGGGCATCCCCGAGCACAAGATGCGCGTGGTGGCGCCCGACGTGGGCGGCGGCTTCGGTTCCAAGATCTTCCTGTACGCGGAGGAGACCGCGATCACCTGGGCCAGCAAGCACGTCGGCCGGCCCATCAAGTGGACCGCCGACCGCAGCGAGGCCTTCCTGACCGACGCCCACGGCCGCGACCACGTGACCACCGCCGAACTGGCCACCGACCGGGACGGCCGCTTCCTCGCGCTGCGGGTGCACACCACGGCCAACCTTGGCGCCTACCTGTCGACCTTCGCGTCCAGCGTGCCGACCATCCTGTACGCCACGCTGCTGGCCGGCCAGTACGCCACGCCGAAGATCTTCTGCGAGGTGACCGGCGTGTTCACCAACACCGCGCCGGTGGACGCCTACCGCGGCGCCGGCCGGCCCGAGGCCACCTACGTGGTCGAGCGCATGGTCGAGACCGCGGCGCGCGACCTCGGCATCGACCCGGCCGAGATCCGCCGCCGCAACTTCATCCAGGCCTTCCCGTACGCCACGCCGGTCGGGCTGACCTACGACACCGGCGACTTCGCCGCCCTGCTCGGCCGCGCGCAGGAACTGGCCGACGTGGCCGGCTTCCCCGCACGCCGCGCGGCCAGCGAGGCCAAGGGCCTGAAGCGCGGCCTCGGCTACTCGGCCTACATCGAGGCCTGCGGCTTGGCGCCGAGCAACATCGCCGGCGCGCTGGGCGCGCGTGCGGGCCTGTTCGAGGCCGGCGAGGTGCGCGTGCACCCGACCGGCAAGGTGACCGTGTTCACCGGCAGCCACAGCCACGGCCAGGGCCACGAGACCACCTTCGCGCAGATCGTCGCCGACAAGCTGGGCATCCCGCTCGAGGACGTGAGCATCGAGCACGGCGACACCGGCAAGGTGCTGTTCGGCATGGGCACCTACGGCTCGCGCTCGCTGTCGGTGGGCGGCACCGCGATCGTGAAGGCGGTCGACAAGGTGATCGCCAAGGGCAAGAAGATCGCCGCCCACCTGATGGAGGCGGCCGACACCGACGTCGAGTTCGAGAACGGCGTGTTCAAGGTGGCCGGCACCGACAAGAGCGTGCCCTTCGCGTCGGTCTCGCTGACCGCCTACGTGCCGCACAACTACCCGCTCGACAAGCTGGAGCCGGGCCTGAACGAGAACGCCTTCTACGACCCCACCAACTTCACCTACCCGTCGGGCACCTACATCTGCGAGGTCGAGGCGGACCCGCTGACCGGCGTGGTGAAGGTCGAGCGCTTCACCGCGGTCGACGACTTCGGCAACATCGTCAACCCGATGATCGTGGAGGGCCAGGTGCACGGCGGGCTGGCGCAGGGCATCGGCCAGGCGCTGCTGGAGCACGGCCAGTACGACACCGACAGCGGCCAGCTGCTGACCGGCAGCTACATGGACTACGCGATGCCGCGCGCCGACGACCTGCCGAGCTTCGTGGTCGAGACCGCCCAGGGCACGCCCTGCACCCACAACCCGCTGGGTGTGAAGGGCTGCGGCGAGGCCGGTGCGATCGGTTCGCCGCCGGCGGTGATCAACGCGATCTGCGACGCGCTGGGGCTGCGCGACGTGCCGATGCCCGCCACGCCGCACACCGTGTGGCAGGCGATCCAGACCGCCGCCCGCTGAGCCCGCCGATCCGACCAGGAGACCCACCATGCAAGCCTTCGCCTACCAGACCCCCGCGACCGTGGCCGATGCCGTGAAGGCGGCCGGGGCCGACAACGCCAAGCTGATGGCCGGCGGCCAGTCGCTGCTCGGCTCGATGAAGCTGGACCTCGCGGCGCCGGACGCGATCGTCGACCTGGGCGCCATCGCCGAGCTCAAGGCATCCAGGTCGACGCGAAGAGCGTCACCATCGGCGCGATGACCACCCACGCCACCGTGGCCGCTTCGGCCGAGGTGAAGAAGGCCATTCCGGCGCTGGCCGAGCTGGCCGGCAAGATCGGCGACCGCCAGGTGCGCAACCGCGGCACGATCGGCGGCAGCCTCGCCAACAACGACCCGGCCGCCTGCTATCCGGCCGCCACGCTGGGCCTGGGCGCGACCATCACCACCGACCGCCGCAGCATCCCGGCCGACCAGTTCTTCAAGGGCCTGTACGAGACCGCGCTGGCCGAGGGCGAGATCATCACCTCGGTGAGCTTCCCGATCCCGGAGAAGGCGGGCTGGCAGAAGTTCAACCAGCCGGCCTCGCGCTTCTCGATCGTCGGCGTGTTCGTCAGCAAGGGCCCGCAGGGCGTGCGCGTGGCGGTGACCGGCGCGGGCGCCGGCGTGATGCGCGTGAAGGCGCTGGAGGACAAGCTCGCGGCCGGTTGGTCGGCCGCCGCCTGCAACGGCGTGAAGGTCGACGCCGAGGGCCTGAGCACCGACCTGCACGGCTCGGCCGAGTACCGCGCCGCGCTGATCCCGGTGCTGGCCGGGCGGGCGGTGGCGGCGGCTGGTTGAACGTGACCGACCTCCCCACCGGCATCGACGACACCGCCGCCCGCCTGCGAGCGCACGGCTACCTCGCCGACCGCCAGCTCGCCACCGCGCTGTACCTCGCGCTGCGGCTGCAGCGCCCGCTGTTCCTCGAGGGCGAGCCGGGCACCGGCAAGACCGAGATCGCCAAGACGGTGGCGGCGATGCTGGAGCGCCCGCTGATCCGCCTGCAATGCCACGAGGGCCTGGACCTGGCCGGCGCCGCCTACGAGTGGAACTACCCGCGCCAGATGATCGAGATCCGCCTCGCCGAGCGCGACGCCGGGGCCACGCGCGAGCAGCTCGCCGCCGACCTGTTCTCGCCGCGCTTCCTGACGCAGCGCGCGCTGCTGCAGGCCATCGATCCGGCGCAGCCGCTGCCGCCGGTGCTGCTGATCGACGAGCTGGACCGCGCCGACGAACCCTTCGAGGCCTACCTGCTGGAAGTGTTGTCGGACTTCCAGATCACGATCCCCGAACTGGGCACGGTGAAGGCCGCGGCGCCGCCGATCGTGGTGCTGACCAGCAACCGCACGCGCGAGGTGCACGACGCGGTGAAACGGCGCTGCCTCTACCACTGGGTCGGCTTTCCCGATGCCGACCGCGAACTCGCGATCCTGCGCCAGCGCGTGCCGGGCGCGAGCGAAGCGCTGTCGCGGCAGATCGTCGCCTTCATCCAGGCGCTGCGCGGCGCCGACCTGTTCAAGCTGCCGGGCATCGCCGAGACCATCGAATGGAGCCGCGCGCTGCTGGAACTCGACGCGCTGCAGCTCGACCCCGAGACCGTGAACAACACGCTGGCGTGCTGTTGAAGTACCAGGACGACATCGCCAAGGTGCAGGGCTCCGAGGCGGCGCGGCTGGTGGAGCAGGTGCGCACGGCCTTGCGCGGCTGAGGCCGCGAGGCCGGGCCCCCGACGCACGATGCTCCCGCCCACCGCGACCGCCCCGCTGCCCGGCCACCTGGCCGCCAACGTGATGCACTTCGCCCGCGTGCTGCGCAGCGCCGGCCTGCCGGTGGGGCAGGACCGCGTGCAGCTCGCGCTGCGCGCGCTGCCGCTGGCGGGCCTGGCGAGCCGGCGCGACTTCCACGCCACGCTGCAGGCCTGCTTCGTCGCGCGGCCCGAGCAGCACCTGCTGTTCGACCAGGCCTTCCACCTGTTCTGGCGCGACCCCGACCTGATGGGCCGCATGATGGCGATGCTGCTGCCGCGCGTGCAGGGGCCGGCCAAGAGCCCGCCGCCGCCCGAGAACCGCCGGCTCGCCGCGGCGCTGTTCCCGCCGCAGCCGCAGGCGCCGCGGCCCGATGCGCCGCCGCCGCAGGAGCAGCTCGACATCGAGGCCACGCTCACCTGGTCGGACCGCGAGCTGCTCCGCAAGGCCGACTTCGACACGATGACGGCCGACGAGTGGCGCGAGGCGCAGCGCCTGCTGCAGGCCCTGGAGCACTTCGCCGAACCGCTGCGCACCCGCCGCATGCGGCCGGCGACACGGCCCGGCCAGGCCGACTGGCGCGCCACCGTGCAGGCGATGGCGCG
>NZ_AZSN01000126.1:0-10701 GCF_000576225.1 Methylibium sp. T29-B
GGACACCCCCGGCTCGCCGGTCGGAGCGGCGGGTGCCTCGGACAGGCCACCAGGGCCCGCGGCCAGCGTCACGGCCGCCGCGGGAGCGGCCAGGGCCGCGGTGGTCAGTTCCGGCGGCAGGTCCTTGGCGTCGACCATCTGCGCCGGCGCCATCACCGTGAGCCAGTGGCAGATGTTCTCGAGCTGCCGCACGTTGCCGGGGTAGTCGAAGCTTGACAGCCGAGCCAGCGCGGCCTCGCTCAGGCGCTTGGCCTCGACGCCCAGTTCCTTGGCGCTCTTCTGCAGGAAGGAGCGCGCCAGCGCCGGGATGTCCTCGCGCCGCTCGCGCAGCGCCGGCAGACGCAGGCGGATCACGTTGAGGCGGTGGAACAAGTCTTCGCGGAAGGCGCCCTGCTTCACTCGCTGCTCGAGATCCTGGTGGGTGGCGGCGATCACGCGCACCGTGCTCTTCAGTGGGTTGTGCCCGCCAACGCGATAGAACTGCCCGTCGCTCAGCACGCGCAGCAGGCGCGTCTGCAGGTCGAAGGGCATGTCGCCGATCTCGTCGAGGAACAGCGTGCCGCCGTCGGCCTGCTCGAAGCGCCCGCGCCGCGTGGTCTGCGCGCCGGTGAAGGCGCCGCGCTCGTGGCCGAACAGCTCGCTCTCGAGAAGGTCCTTCGGGATCGCCGCGGTGTTGATGGCGACGAACGGGCCGCTGGCGCGCGAGCTGTGCTTGTGCAGCGCATGCGCCACCAGTTCCTTGCCGGAGCCGCTCTCACCGGTAATGAGCACGGTGACGTTGCTCTGGCTCAGGCGACCGATGGCACGGAACACGTCCTGCATCGCCGGGGCCTGGCCGAGCATCTCGGGCACCTGGGTCAGGCGCTCGTCGCCCTCGTCCTCGCGCAGGCTCTCGTCGAGCGCGCGGCGGATCAGCTCCACGGCCTTGGGCAGGTCGAAAGGCTTCGGCAGGTATTCGAAGGCCCCGCCCTGGAAGGCCGAGACGGCGCTGTCGAGGTCGGAGTAGGCGGTCATGATGATGACCGGCAGGGCCGGCAGCCGCTCCTTGAGCGTTCCGAGCAGGTCGATGCCCGAGCCGCCGGGCATGCGGATATCGCTCACCAGCACCTGCGGCGCGTCGCCGTCGTCGAGCGCCGCGAGCACGTCGCGCGGGTTCGCGAAGCAGCGCACCGGCAGCTCCTCGCGTTGCAGGGCCTTCTGGAGCACGAAGCGGATGGATTGATCGTCGTCGACGATCCAGATGGATTTCATGCGGCTCTGCGATCCCTGAGCGTCTTGCCAGCCGCAGCCCCGACAACGGGTCAGGGTAACGGCATCGTGATTTTGAACAGCGTCCTGCCCGGTTCACTCTCGCATTCGATCGTGCCCTGATGTTGCGCCACGAAGGTCTGTGCCAGTGTGAGCCCCAAGCCCGATCCGCCATCGCGCCCAGAAACCAGGGGGTAGAAGATGCGATCACGGATGGCCTCGGGAACGCCCGGACCGTTGTCCTCAATATGCAATTCCAGTGCCAAACGAAAGCGCTGCTTGCCGAGCGTGACCTGCCGGGCGATCCGCGTACGCAGCACGATGCGGGCGTCACCGGCCACCATGCGCTCGCCCAGCGCCTGGGCGGCGTTGTGGGCGATGTTCAGCACCGCCTGGATCAGCTGCTCGCGGTCGCCGCGGAAGTCGGGGATGGATGTGTCGTAGTCGCGTTCGATCCGGAGCCCGCGGGGAACTCGGCCACGATCAGGGCGCGCACCCGCTCGCACACCTCGTGGATGTTGACGTCGCCCACCACGTGCGGGCGGCGGTGCGGCGCCAGCAGCCGGTCGACCAGCGCCTGCAGGCGGTCGGCCTCGTGGATGATGACCTGGGCGTACTCGCTCAGGCCCTTGGACTCGACCTCCATCTGCAGCAGTTGCGCCGCGCCACGGATGCCGCCCAGCGGGTTCTTGATCTCGTGCGCCAGGTTGCGGATCAGCTCCTTGGTGGCGCGCACCTGGTCCAGCGCGCGTTCCTCGCGGTCCTGCCGGGTCTGCTGCTCGATCTCGATCAGCTCGACCAGCGTGACGTCGGACTGCTCCATCTGGTTGACGATCACGTGCACGAGCAGCGGCTCACCGGGTGACACGAAGGGCCGCTTGAGTTGGGCGTCGAGGCGGCTGGTCGAGAACTCGTTGCAGGCCACCGCGGCGACGGTGTCCCGCAGCAGCGAGGGATCGACGAACCATTCGAACCAGTCGCGCCGCAGCACGTTGCGGCGCGACAGGCCCAGGACGTTCTCGAACGCCGCGTTGGCGAACAGGCAGCGCCCGTCGGGCTGGACCACCGCCACCATGGTGGCGAGCAGGTCGAAGGCCTCGCTCCAGTGCGCCGCAGCCGGCAGTGTGGTGCTTGCCGTGCCGGCCGCGACGGCGATGCCGCGCCGCTCAGCCACCGCTGCCGCCGGTGACCTTGGAGAGCTCGCGCCGCAGGGCCGCCACGTCGGACTCGGAGCGCTCGATGCTGGCCTTCATCTCGGCCACGCGGTCGAGGTACTTCTGGTAGTTCTTCTCGTCGCCGCGTCGCTCGGGCTGGCCGTTGTTGTACTCCTGCTTCAGCGCCGTCAGGCGCTCCTCTTCGCGGCGCAGCTCGGTCTCGAGGATGCGGCGCTTGTCGGTGTCGCGCGCCCGCTGGTCGGCCGGGTCGACACGGCTGTCTGCGGGACGCGATTCGCCGCTCGGCGTGGCGGCCGGAGCGCGCCGCGCCGGCGCCTGGATCACCGTGATCGGCGCGCCCTCGAGCGTCTTGCAGCCCTTGGCGGCGGCCTCCTTTGGCGTGTAGGCGCTGGTGTACAGGTTGCCCGGGCACTTGTAGATGACGGGCTCCTGGGCCCCCGCACCAGCGGCCGAGCTCACCAGCCCTGCCGCGACCAGCACGCGCAGTTCAACCGTCCATCGACTCATCCCGACTCCTTCATCCCGACGATCCGCAACAGCGCGACGCCCTGCGACCGGAGTATCCGGCATCCCGCATTCAACGCGCGGTGGGCGGCTGGAGCACACAGCGCCGCCAAGAAAAAGGGACGGCAGATGCCGTCCCTTGCTCACACGCGACTTGCGCGCCGGTCGGCGGGCCCGCAGGCCCGCCTCGGCGATCAGAGCGTGTAGTACATGTCGAACTCGACCGGATGGGTCGCCATGCGGAAGCGCGTGACTTCCTGCATCTTGAGGTCGATGTAGGCGTCGAGGTAGGAGTCGGTGAACACGCCCCCTTGGTGAGGAAGGCACGGTCCTTCTCCAGGTACTCGAGCGCCTGCTCGAGGCTGGCGCAGACGGTCGGGATCTTCGCGTCCTCTTCCGGCGGCAGGTGGTACAGGTCCTTGGTGGCGGCTTCGCCCGGGTGGATCTTGTTCTCCACGCCGTCCAGGCCGGCCATCAGCAGCGCCGCGAAACCCAGGTAGGGGTTCATCAGGGGATCGGGGAAGCGCGCCTCGACACGACGGCCCTTCGGGTTCGCCACGTAGGGGATGCGGATCGAGGCCGAGCGGTTCTTGGCCGAGTAGGCCAGCTTCACCGGGGCTTCGAAGCCGGGCACCAGGCGCTTGTAGCTGTTGGTGCCGGGGTTCGTGATCGCGTTCAGCGCACGGGCGTGCTTGATGATGCCGCCGATGTAGAACAGCGCGAACTCGCTCAGGCCGGCGTAGCCGTCACCGGCGAACAGGTTCTTGCCGTCCTTCCAGACCGACTGGTGAACGTGCATGCCCGAGCCGTTGTCGCCGACGATGGGCTTGGGCATGAAGGTCGCGGTCTTGCCGTAGGCATGGGCCACGTTGTGGATCACGTACTTCTGCAGCTGCACCCAGTCGGCGCGCTGGATCAGCGTGCTGAACTTCGTGCCGATCTCCATCTGGCCGGCATTCGCCACCTCGTGGTGGTGCACCTCAACCGGGATGCCCAGGGATTCGAGGATCAGACACATCTCCGAACGCAGGTCCTGGCCCGAATCGACCGGCGGCACCGGGAAGTAGCCGCCCTTGACGGCCGGACGGAAGCCCGAGTTGCCGTGCTCGTATTCCTTGCCGGTGTTCCAGGCGGCTTCCTCGCTCTCGATCTTGGCGAAGCAGCCCGACATGTCGTTGCTCCAGCGCACGCTGTCGAACACGAAGAACTCCGGCTCCGGGCCGAAGTAGGCGGCATCGCCCAGGCCCGAGGCCTTCATGTAGGCCTCGGCGCGCTTGGCAAGCGAGCGCGGGTCGCGCTCGTAGGCCTTGCCGTCGGCCGGGTCGATGACGTCGCAGGTCAGGATCAGCGTCGGCTCTTCGAAGAACGGGTCGATGTTGGCCGTGTTCGGGTCGGGCATCAGCTGCATGTCGGAGGCTTCGATGCCCTTCCAGCCGGCGATCGAAGAGCCATCGAAGGCGTGGCCCGACGTGAACTTGTCTTCGTCGAAATGCGAGACGGGCACGGATACGTGCTGCTCTTTGCCGCGGGTGTCGGTGAAACGGAAATCAACGAACTTGATCTCGTTTTCCTTCACCATCTTCATCACGTCGGCGACGGTCTTGTTGGCCATCAGGTGCTCCTAGCGGGACGTTGTGTCGGTGTGGGGGAAATGGGGCTGAGAGGCCCCGGCAATGGCCGGAAAGGGCTCTTGGAAATTTAGCAGAAACCATGCCCAGGACAGGAGCACGAACGGTGCACGCGTGCGCCTCGACGGCCCATGGACGGCAAGGCGGATCGATCAGGCACCAATTCAACGCGGATTACGCACCTTAACCGGGCGATTCCGGGCGTCGTCATCGCACCATTTCGGGGCCCAGCCTGGCTCCGTGGTTGGCCAGTCCCTCCAGCAGCACGGCGTAGGCGCGACCCAGCGAGAGCGCGTTGGCGCCCTTCACGCCGAGCTCGATGTGGCGCCCGTGCTCCGGGTGGTCGACGCTCGGGAGGCTGAACACCTTGACGTCGCCGAACTCGGCCTCGATGGCCTCCATCAGCGGCGTCAGCGTGGCCTCCATGGCGCCGTAGACGATCACCGAGCGCTCGGCCTGGCCGCCGCCGCGCAGGTGACCGTAGTGCGTGTCGAGCACCCAGGCCATCATCGGCCACGCCATCACCGGGAAGCCGGGGACGAAATGCACGGCACCGCCGGCCGGACCGTCGAGTGTGAAACCGGCGATCTTGTTGTACGGATTGGGGATGAGGCGCGCGCCTTCGGGGAACACGCCCATGTTGAGCCGGTGGCGGTTGTCGTCGCGATCGGGTTCGTAGGGCAGGCCCTGCTCCGCCGCCACATCGCGCATGCGCTCGAGGATGAGGTCGCGCGCCTGCGGGTGCAACGCCAGCGGCACGCCGAGCGCCGCCGCCGCGCACTGGCGCGTGTGGTCGTCCGGCGTCGCGCCGATGCCGCCGCAGGAGAACACCGCCGCACCGCTGGCGAAGGCGTCGCGCAGGTCCGCGGTGATGCGCGCGCGGTCATCGCCGGCGTAGCGCGCCCAGGCCAGCTGCAGGCCGCGTTCGGCCAGCAGTTCGATGGTCTTGGCGAGGTGCTTGTCCTGGCGCTTGCCCGACAGGATCTCGTCCCCGATGATCAGCAGTCCGAATTCCATGTTCGTTTTCCCTCGGCGGCCACTCAGACCGGCGGCAGCGCCGGCGGCGCCGCCGGCACGGCATCGATCCCGAGCGCATCAGGCTGCGGCGGCGTCGGCGCGGCACTGCGTTCGCGCAGCGCCTGCAGCTCGGCCAGGCAGTAGTGGCTGAACCACAGCGCCGAGAAGGCGAACACCAGCGTGTACAGCCACACCGACACCACGATCAGCACCGGCGCGAACACCAGCAGCGCGGCGCTCACCGCCCACACCAGCGCGGGCGCCGCACCCAGGTAGCCGGTGACGATGCCGATGCCCAGCAGCGGCAGGCGGTGCACGCGCATCAGCTCGCGCCGCTCGTCGCGCGTCGCGTGCTCGGCGAGCGCATCGAAACTCATCACGCGGTAGCTGAGCCAGCCCCAGATCAGCGGAGGCAGCAACAGCACCAGCGGCGGCACGAGCCACAGCGGCATCGAGATCACCAGCGCGCCCACCGCCAGCAGGGTCGCGCCCAGCGAGTACAGCACGCTGCGCCACACCGGCTCGCCATGCCGGCGTTCGAGCGCGGCGAAGCGCCGTTGCGCCACCAGGTCGACCAGCCTGGGCATCATGATCAGGGCCACCGCGAGCAGCGACAGGATCACCAGCGCAGGCACCGCCAGCGCCAGCACGATCAGCGGCGCGACCAGGGTCCGCAGGCTGCCCGCGCCGACCGATTCGAGCCAGCCGAGCGCACTGCCGGTCAGCGACCAGGCATCAAGCTGGGTGCGCACGGCGATCAGCGCACTCTCCCAGAAGAAGTAGCCCAGGACCGCGGCCAGCACGCCGGTCAGCAGCAGCGGCAGCACCGACAGCCAGATGACGCGCGGGTGCAGACAGTAGGCGGCGGCCCGCCAGAAGGAATCGACCAGTTGCTTCATCCGATGAGCATACCCAAGGGCCGCCGGACGCGCCGTTGCTCAGGCACGCCCGAACAGGCGCTGCAACCCGCGCCATTGCTGGGCCCAGAAGCCGCGGCCGTAGTCGCGCGCGCCCTCGCCAGGCAGCTGGTCGCGCACGCCGGTCGGGTCGTAGCGGTTCTCGAAGTTCGCGGTGCCGAAGAGCACGTCCCACAGCGGGAACAGCACCGCGAAGTTGTGGCCGCCGAGCGTGCCCTGCCCGTTCGACTCGTGGCCCAGCCCGATGCTGTGGTGCAGGCGGTGGAAGCGCGGGCTGGTCAGCAGACGTTCGCCGACGCGACCGAAGCTCAGACGCAGGTTCGCGTGCTGCAGGTTCTCCAGCAGCTGGGTGACCGCGACGACCGCGATGAACTGGCCCGGCGGGACGCCGATCGCCCGCGCCAGCAGCACCAGCAGCGCGTCGCGCAGCAGGTCGTCGAGCAGGTGGTTGCGGCTGTCGCTCCACATCGTCATCTGGCGCTGACTGTGGTGCAGCGCATGCAGCGCCCACCAGGCGTTCAGGCCGTGCTGGCCTCGGTGAATCCAGTAGTCGGCGAGGTCGAACACCAGCAGGTAGGCCACGAAAGCGAACAGCGCCGTGTCGCTGACGCCCGGCCACGCGGGAGCCATCCACTGATCGAGCTGCCAGCCGCCGTAGCCCTGCACGCTGAGCGCGCCGAACAGCGCGTCCCACAGCGGATCGACGGCGAAGAACAGCGCCACACGGAACAGGCCCAGGCGGTGCAGCAGCGTGTACAGCACGTCCACGCGCACGGCGCGCCGGTCCACCACCGGTTCCACCGGCCGCCAGCGCTCCAGCGGTGCAATGACCGCGAGCATCACCGCCAGCTGCAGCAGACCGACCAGCAGCCAGCCGGTGGCATCGAAGCCGTCCTCGAGCAGGTTGCCGAAGCCGAGCGAGAACAGCAAGGGCTGAACCACGGCCTCGAACAAGGCCTGTTGGGCCTGCGCGAACAGATCGGTCAGGGTATCCATCGCCGGACTCAATGCAGCGGATGGGCCGAGATCCAGGCGCGGTAGTCGGGATGCTCGCGCAGGGTCGCGAAGCACAGCCCGCGGGCCTTCAGGCCCTCGATCAGCGGCTCCAGCACCGCCGGCGCCCAGGCGTCCTGGCGCGACCAGATCCCCAGGTGGGCCAGGAGGATGTCACCCGCCCGGATGTCGCGCAGCGCCTTCGACAGCAGTTGCGCGTTCGGGTACTTGTCGCTAGGCAGCTCGTCGCCCAGGAAGCCGGCCGGCGACCACGGCACGTGCTTGTAGCCGCAGGTTTCGGCCGCTTTCAGCAAGGCCGGCGAGGTGCGTCCGGCGGGCGCGCGGAACAGCGGCAGCGCCGGCTGCCCGGTCATCTGCTCGAAGCGCTGCAGCGGCCGCTTCAGCGCCGCGCAGTACTCGGTCGCGGTGACCGAGAGCGTTCGCCCGCTGTCGGGGCCGGCGGTGGGCCGCACGCTGAAGCCCGCACCGCGGTCGGCGCGCCACACCCAGTGGTCCCAGGTGTGAGAGCCGAAGGCATGGCCCTCGGCGGCACGCGCCTTCCACCACGGCGCCCACTGATCGTCGAGGCTGCTGCCGTCGGTCAGGGTGCGCTCGTTGGCAAGGAAGAACGTGACCCGGACCTGCTGGCGCTGCAGCACCTCGGCCACCAGCGGGGCCACGCCCATGTGCCGGTGTCGAAGCTCAGATAGACCGGCTTGTCGCAGGCCGCGGCGAGCGCTGCGCCGCCGCACAACGCGGCCGCCACGGCGGCCAACGCACGTCGCAGCTCAGCGGCGAGACGCATGGGCCAAGGTCCACACGCCATGCGGCGAGCGGCCGACGGCGACCTGGCGCACCACCTGGCGCTTGACCGGGTCGATCACCGTGAGCTTGCGTGCCCAGCGCGAGGTGACCAGGATGGTCTTCGTGCCCTGCGCATCGACCATCACGTCGATGCAGTCCGGCCCGCCGGGCGCCGGATAGGTGTCGACCACGGCGAGCGTCTGCAGGTCGATGCGGCTGATGGTGTTGGCCACGCGGTTGCTCACGAGCACGTGGCGTCCGTCGCCCCAGGCGCGAAAGGCGTGCGCGCCGGCACCGGTCTTGATGCGCTTGACCAGCTTCGCGGTGGCGGAGGTCACGTCGTAGACCTCGACGAACTCGTCGCCGGTCAGGCCGACGAGCAATTGCTTGTCGTCTGGTGTCAGGTAGACGTCGGCCGGGAGCTTGCCGGTCGGCACCGTCCAGCGCGGGGCCTGCGTGGCGAGGTCGATCGCCACCAGCTGGTCGCTGTCCTGCAGCGAGGCGTAGACCACGCTGCTCCTGCTGTCGATGAACAGATGGCTCGGTGTCTTGGCGGCGGCCACCTTCTTCACCAGCTTGAAGTCGCCGCCGTCGGCGCCGGCGGTCCAGCGGTAGATCGCCACATGGTCGAGCCGGTTCGCCGCGGTGACGAACCACTTCATGTCGGGTGAGAAGCGCAGCTGGTAGGGATCGTCGACGCCGGCGATCGTGCGTTGCACCAGCCCGGTCTTCGGATCGACCAGCGTCAGGGTGTCCGACATCGCATTCGCGACGAGCAGCGAACGCTCGTCGGGCGACAGGTAGAGATGGTGCGGCTCCTTGCCGGTGGGCAGACGGCGCAGTTCGGTGAAACTCACGGGATCGATCACGCTGATCGTCGCGTCCAGCGAGTTGAGCACGAAGATCGGCTGCGATGCGGTCACCACCCCGCCTGCACTCGCGGCAGCCACCGCCCGTGTTGGGGCCGGGGTCGAGACCGGCACCTGAACCGCCGGTGAAGCCGAAGCCCGCGCTGGGGTCGGCACTGGCACCGGCGTTGCAGGCCGTGTCCTGGCTGGCACCACGGCCTGTGCCGGAGCGGGCCGCGCTGCAGATGCGGGCGCAGGTGCAGGTTCCGCTGCGACGGCTGACGCCGCAGAGTGCGCCGGGGTCGACGCGACGGTCGGTTCCGGGGCAGGGATCGACACGGGAATGACAGCCGGCGCGGGTACCGAAGCGGCTGTTGGAGCGACTGCAGCTTCCGATGCGGCCGGGGCGGGCTGCGATCGAACCCCGAAGCCGGCTGCGCACAGCGTCGCCAGCACCACGGTCTGCAGAGCCCGACCCACCATTCCGGGCCGGCACGGGCCGCGCCGCGCGCTCACTTCTTGATTCAATCGATTCCCCGACAGCAAACCCAAGATTCTACGGGCCGCCCCATGACGGCCCGGGCTTCACTACAGTGCAGTCAACGCGATGACGGCCTTCGCGGCCGACCTACCGACCATGAGCCCAGCCCCTGCCCGCCCTCGGCATCGACCTCGGCGGCACCAAGATCGAAGCCATGCTGCTCGACGACACCGGCGCCACGCGCTGGCGCGAGCGCATCCCGACACCGCCCGACGATTACCGGGCCGCGCTGGCCGCCATCGGCGGCCTGGTCGAGCAGGCCCGTACGGCCGCCGGGAGCGCCATCAGCGTCGGCATCGGCACACCGGGCACGCGGCGCGCCGACGGCGCGATGAAGAATGCCAACTCCACCTGCCTCAACGGCCAGCCGCTGCAACGCGATCTGGAGGCGCTGCTGGGCCAGCCGATCGCCCTGGCCAACGACGCCAACTGCCTGGCGCTGTCCGAAGCCACCGACGGGGCCGGCGCCGGCGCGGCGGTGGTGTTCGCGGTGATCCTCGGCACCGGTTGCGGCGGGGGCGTGGCGGTGCATGGCCGGGTCCTGCAGGGCCCGAACGGTTTGGCCGGCGAATGGGGTCACAACCCCCTGCCCTGGGCACGCGACGACGAACGCCCCGGGCCGGCCTGCTACTGCGGCACTGCCGGGTGCATCGAGGCCTGGCTCAGCGGCCCGGCCGTGGCCGCCGACCACCGCCGCCATGGTGGCCCGGCCATCGACGCCGTGGCGATCGGCCAGGGCGCCCTGGCCGGCGATGCGGCCTGCCAGGCCAGCCTCGACCGCCATGCGCTGCGCGTGGCGCGGGCGCTGGCGTCGGTGGTCAACCTGCTCGACCCGGACGTCATCGTGTTCGGCGGCGGCGCCTCGCGTCTGCCGGGGCTCATCGAACGCCTGCCGAGCCTGTGGACACCCTGGGTGTTCGGCGCCCGCCACGACCCGCCGGTGCGGACGCGGCTCGCGCTCTCGCAGCATGGCGACGCCTCGGGCGTGCGCGGGGCGGCCTGGCTCGGACGCGCGCTGTGAGCGCC
>NZ_AZSN01000127.1:0-10662 GCF_000576225.1 Methylibium sp. T29-B
GAGGGCGGTCGGTTGTACCGAACGGGAGACCTGGCACGCTGGCGAGCGGAGGGGACGCTGGAGTTCATGGGGCGGGTGGATCACCAGGTCAAGTTGCGCGGCTTCCGCATCGAGCTCGACGAGATCCAGTGCGCGCTCAACGAGTGCCCGGGCGTCAGGGAGAGTGTCGTGCTGGCCCGCAGCTACGCCGCGAACGACGAACGCCTGGTCGCCTATCTGGTGACCGCCGACCCGGCTGCGCCGCCCGCGATCGCGGACCTGCGCATCCAGCTCGAGAAGAAGCTGCCGCGGTACATGATCCCGACGGCATTCGCGTTCATCGACAGCTTCCCGTTGACTGCGAACGGCAAGCTCGATCGCACGGCGCTGCCCGAACCGCAGGCTGCCGACCGCGAGGCGGCATACGCGGCACCGCGAGATGACGCCGAGCGGCGCATGGTCGCGATCTGGGAAGAGGTGCTGAGCATGTCGCCGATCGGCATCGACGACGACTTCTTCGACCTCGGAGGCCACTCGCTGATGGCGCTGAAGTTGTTGGCCAGCGTGGAGCGCCAGTTCCACCAGCCGCTTCGGCTTGCGTCGATCATCGAGGCGCCGACGGTGCGCCAGCTCACGCAACTGCTGGCCCGAGCCACCAGCGCGCCTCCGGAAACCTGTGTGGTTCCGATCCAGGCCGAGGGCGACGAGCTGCCGCTGTTCTTCGTCTCGGGATACGGCAGCTCGCTGCTGGTATTCAACGCCCTGTCGAAGGCGCTGGGTGCTTCGCAGCCGCTGTTCGTGCTGGATCCGATGGCGTTCGACCCGGTGGCGCTCGAGCACTGGAGCTTCAGCGACATGGCGCAGCGCATGCTCGACGACCTGCGTCGTGTCCAGCCGGCCGGGCCGTATCGTCTGGCCGGGCACTCCATGGGCGGCGTGTTCGTCTACGAGCTGGCTCAGCGCCTGCACGCGGCCGGCGAGCGCGTCGAGCAACTCGTGCTCCTCGACACCGTCGGCCCCGGCTTTCCTGGGCGCCACCCCTGGCCGGTTCGGCTGAAGCTCTACGTGAAGCGAGCCGCGACGCTCGGCCCCTCGGGTATGGTGCGTTACGTTCGCTGGTTCCTCACCACGATCTTCAAGCGTTCGGGGCATGACCTGCTCGAGAACCTCGGTACCCTGGCCGAGACACGCATCGGCAAGGCGCAGAAGCGAAGCGCAGCGATCGTTTACGACGCGTCGGAAGCCTACGAGCCCACCCTCTACCCCGGCTCGCTGACCCTGGTGCGCAGCACGCAGGACAAGCTGAAGATCGGCGAGATCGATGATCCGTACATGGGATGGCGACCGCTGGTGCGCGGCGAGATCCATCGCGAATCCATGGACTGCATCCACAAGGAAATGCTGGACGCGGATCACGCCGACGTGCTGGCTGCCCTGCTGATCAAGACGCGCTTGCAGGGGCTCTAACCGACACGTCTCGCTGCCCGTCGAATGCCGTGAAGCCGTTCCCCGCTGCCAGCCGGCTGCCGCTGCCCGGTATCGATGTGTGGCGCGTCGCCACGGCTGCGTTATCCACAGCCGGCGCGGACTGGCACCGCGACTTGCTCGACGACGAGGAGCGCTCGCGTTCAGCGCGCTTGCGCCGGCCGGAGGACCGCCTTCGGTTCGAAGGGGGGCGAGCCAGCCTGCAGGTGCTGCTGGGTCACTACCTCGGCAGCGGCAACGGTCGCACGGCGATCGCTGCCGACAGTTCGGGCAAGCTCCACCTGATGCCGGCGGGACGGACACTGACCTTCAACAGCAGCCATTCCGGCGACTGGATACTCCACGCGTTCGCGAACGGCGTGAGCGTGGGCATCGACGTCGAGAAACTCGACTCGAGGATCGAGCGCGGTCTCGATGACTATCTCGTCGCGCTGGCACCGGAGGAACGGGTCGCCCTCGATCAGTGCCCGCCGGCCCGCCGTTCATTCCAGTTCGTGCGGAGCTGGGTGCGCAAGGAGGCCTACCTGAAGGCGCTCGGCAACGGGTTGCAGCGCTCGCCGGAGCTCGTGAGCATCGGCGCAGCGGCCGACGGACGCGTCAGACTGCTCTACGACCGGAACGTCCCGGAAGCTGCCGGACCGTGGAACTTCGTCGATCTGGCGATCGACGATCGGCACCTCGGCTGTCTCGCCTACCCGGGACCGGCGCAATCCGTGCGTTCGTGCGACGAGGCGGCGTGGCGTCGTGTCCGCGGAACGTGGGCTGCCCGGTCCGGGGAGTAGCCGACAGGTCCAGCTCGACGCGCCGGCTACCATGGCTGCATGCAAGACATCCTGATCAACTGGTCCCCGCAGGAGACCCGTGTCGCCATCATCGAGAACGGTGCGGTGCAGGAGTTGCATCTCGAGCGAACGCTCGAGCGTGGGTTGGTCGGCAACATCTACGCCGGTCGCGTGGTGCGGGTGTTGCCGGGCATGCAGAGCGCGTTCATCGACATCGGACTCGAGCGGGCCGCATTCCTGCACGTGGCCGACCTGCACCGCGAGGACGCGCCCGGCCGCGACAATCCGCCGCCGGCACCGATCGAGCGGCAGGTGTTCGAGGGCCAGGCACTGCTCGTGCAGGTGATCAAGGATTCCATCGGCACCAAGGGCGCGCGACTGTCGACGCAGATCAGCATCGCAGGGCGGCTGCTGGTTTTCCTGCCGCAGGACGACCGCATCGGCATCAGCCAGAAGATCGGATCGCACGAGCTGCGCGAGCAGCTGCGCACGCGCATGCAGGCCCTGGTGGCCCCGCCGAACGGCGGCAGCAGCAGCGGCGGCTTCATCCTGCGCACCAATGCCGAGGAGGCTACCGACGTCGAGCTGGCGGAAGACATCGCCTACCTGCGCAAGACCTGGACCGCAATCCGGGAGCGCGCCTTCAAGGCGCCATCCGGCACGTTGCTGCACCTGGACCTGAACCTGATGCAGCGGGTGCTGCGGGACCTGACCCACGACCAGACCCATGCCGTGCGCATCGACTCGCGCATGCAGTACGAGGCGCTGAAGGAGTTCGGCGAGCAGTACATGCCGAGCTCGGTGGCCAAGCTCGAGCACTACCACGGCGAACGGCCGATCTTCGACCTGTTCGGCATCGACCAGGAGATCGAGCGTGCGCTGGCGAGGCGTGTCGACCTGAAGAGCGGCGGCTACCTCATCATCGACCAGACCGAGGCGCTGACGACGATCGACGTCAACACCGGTGGCTACGTCGGCGCGCGCAACTTCGACGAGACGATCTTCAAGACCAACCTCGAGGCGGCGCTCGCCATCGCCCGCCAGCTGCGGCTGCGCAATCTGGGCGGCATCATCATCATCGACTTCATCGACATGGCTCGAGAGGAGCACCAGAACGCGGTGCTCGCCGAACTGCGCAAGCAGCTCGCGCGCGACCGCACCAAGACCACGGTGAGCGGCTTCACGCAGCTCGGCCTGGTGGAGATGACGCGCAAGCGCACCCGCGAATCGCTGGCCCACCTGCTGTGCGAACCGTGCCCCACCTGCCAAGGCAAGGGCCAGGTGAAGACGCCGCGCAGCGTCTGCTACGACATCCTGCGCGAGATCCTGCGCGAGGCGCGGCAATTCAACCCCAAGGAGTTCCGCGTGGTCGCCAGCGCCGCGGTGGTGGAGATGCTGCTCGACGAGGAGAGCCAGCATCTCGCCGGCCTGTCCGACTTCATCGGCAAGCCGGTGTCGCTGCAGACCGAGCCCGGGCTCTCGCCCGAGGCCTACGACATCGTGCTGCTGTAGCGGACCGCCTTCCGCCGGCGGAGCGCAGTAGTGCAGTCGGCCCGCGGGCCTTGTGCACTCCGCGGCTTTTGTGTCCCTACAATGCCGGCCGAACCATGTCGCCGTCCGTGATCGTCATCCACCGCAGCGAGGCGCCGCGCATCGGCGCCCGCGGGGCTCCGACGGCGCTCTACACCGTGTCACGACTTTCATCGGGCCGTGGGGTCCGAGCAGCCGGTGCCGGCTGGTATCCTGCCCGGGTATCGAGTTTGTTGCGCTGCGGCCTGGTGCGCCGCGCCGGCGACACCGTGCACGAGCCCGCGCTTGCGGATGTCCCGGTCGCTTCTTCCGACGGACCTTTCCTCCCCGACAGCATGCCTCACATCGAGCCTCGTCTCGACACGACGATCCGCGATGCGGGCGCTCTGGCCGCTCACTCTGCCGCATGACCCACCTTCGAGCCCTGTCTTCTCCTCCCTCGATGCTGCGCCGCAGCTTGGTGGCACTGCCGCTCGCCGCGGCGCTGCCGTCCGCGCTGGCCCAGTTCCGCGTCGAGATCTCCGGCGTCGGCGCCACGCAGTTGCCGATCGCGTCGTGAAGTTCCGCGACGAGGAGAAGGCGCCGCAGCCGGTGGGCGCCATCGTGCGGGCGGATCTCGAGCGCAGCGGGGTGTTCCGCAATCTCGACACCGCCGGCGTGGTGCTCGACGAAGGTTCCCAGCCGGCGATGAGCGACTGGCGCGGCCGCAGCGCCGATGCGCTGGTCGGCGGCTCGGTGACGCGCTTGGCCGATGGCCGTTTCGATGTGCGCTACCGTCTGTGGGACGTGGTGAAGGGCCGTGACCTCGGCGGCCAGAGCTATGCGGTCCCTGCCGGCGATCTGCGGCTCGCGGCCCACCGCATCGCCGACGCCATCTACGAGAAGCTCACCGGCGAGAAAGGCGTGTTCTCGACGCGCATCGCCTACGTCACCAAGGGCGGCGGTCGCTTCACGCTGTGGGTGACCGACGCCGACGGCGAGGGCGGCCAGTCCGCGCTGGCCAGCCCCGAACCCATCATCTCGCCGGCCTGGTCGCCCGATGGTCGCGAACTGGCCTACGTGTCGTTCGAGAGCCGCAAGGCCGTGGTCTATGTGCAGGAGGTCGCCAGCGGCAAGCGCCGCACGCTGGCGAGCTTCCGCGGCTCGAACAGCGCGCCGGCGTGGTCGCCCGACGGCCGCCAGCTCGCGCTGACCCTCAGCCGCGACGGCGGCTCGCAGCTCTTCGTGATGGGGCGCGACGGCGAGGGCGTGAAGCGCCTGACCAGCAGCGGTGCGATCGACACCGAGGCCACGTGGGCGCCGGACGGCAAATCGATCTATTTCGTCAGCGACCGGGGCGGCAGCCCGCAGATCTACCGCGTGCCGGCCGGTGGCGGCAATGCCGAGCGGGTGAGCTTCAGCGGCAGCTACAACATCAGCCCGGCGATCAGCCCGGACGGCCGCACGATGGCCTACATCTCGCGCGACGGCGGCGCCTTCCGGGTGCAGGTGATGGACCTCGCCAGCGGAACCGCCCGCGCGGTGAGCGACACCAAGGACGACGAAAGCCCCAGCTTCGCGCCGAACGGCCGACTCATCATCTACGCCACCCGAGACGGTGGCCGCGATGTGCTGATGACCACCACGACCGACGGCAAGATCAAGGCCCGCCTCGTGTCGACCCAGGCTGATGTGCGCGAGCCGGTCTGGGGCCCTACGGACGCTGAGCCCTGCGAGCTCGCGCTTGTTTCGTCGATCGACCACCATTTACCAATGAGGAGAAAACCATGATGTCGATGATCCGCCGCTCCACCCCTGCCGTGGCCCTGCTGGCCGCTCTGGCCCTGGCCGGCTGCAGCTCGCCGGTGAAGCTGGACGAGCCGCCGGTGGAAAGCCGCACCGCGGCTCCGGTCGGCGGCGCCGGTGCCGGCGGTTCGGCCAGCGGGACCAGCCAGTCGCAGGTCGCCAACGTCGACCTGTCGGCCCAGCAGGCCGGTGCACTGGGCAAGGTGGTCTATTTCGACTTCGACAGCTTCCTCGTGAAGGACGAATACCGCCCGATCGTCGATAACTACTCCAAGGTGTTGAACAGCGACCGCAAGAAGCGCGTTGTCATCGAAGGCCACACCGACGAGCGCGGTGGTCGCGAGTACAACCTTGCGCTGGGCCAGAAGCGCGCCGAGGCGGTGGCCAAGTCGCTCACGCTGCTGGGTGTGCAGGACGGGCAGATCGAGTCGGTCAGCTACGGCAAGGAGCGTCCGGCGGTCACCGGCAGCGACGAGGCGGCGTGGGCCAAGAACCGCCGTGCCGAACTGCGCGACCGCTGAGATGACGCGCAGCACCGTCACGGTGGCCAGGATCGCCGGCTGGCGCCCCGCGATCCTGGCTGCGGCACTGCTGGGTGCCGGGGCCGCACAGGCCGGTCTGTTCGACGACGACGAGGCCCGCCGTGCCATCCTCGATGCGCGCGCGCGCATCGACCAGGTCGATCAGGCCGCCAAGGCGCGCGAAGCCGAGTTGACGGAGCAGGTGAACCAACTGCGGCGCAGCGTGCTCGACCTGAACACCACCATCGAGCAGCTGCGCGCGGACCTGGCCAAGCTGCGCGGCAGCGACGAGCAGTTGCAGCGCGACGTGGCCGAACTGCAGCGCAAGCAGAAGGACGTGCAGCAGGGCATCGACGAACGCCTGCGCAAGATGGAGCCGCAGAAGGTCACGCTGGACGGCAAGGAATTCCTCGCCGAACCCGAGGAAACGCGGCTGTACGGCGAGGCCGTCAACGTGCTCCGGCAGGGTGATTTCGCCGGCGCGGTCAACGCCTTCAGCGCCTTCCAGCGCCGCTACCCCAGCAGCGGCTACTCGACCGCGGCGCTGTACTGGCTGGCCAATGCGCAGTACGGCAAGCGCGACTACAAGGACGCCATTCCGTCCTTCCGGGCCCTGGTGGCGGCGGCGCCCGACCACCCGCGTGCGCCCGAGGCCCTGCTGTCGATCGCCAACTGCCAGCTTGAGCTGAAGGACACCAAGTCCGCACGCCGCACGCTCGACGAACTGCTGAAGAATTACCCGAAGAGCGAGGCCGCGCAGGCTGGTCGCGAGCGGCTCGCCTCATTGAAGTGAGCGCGTTGCCGGAGCCTGACGAAGCCGACCTGGAGCGCCGCTTCGGGGGCCTTCGGCGGCTCTACGGAGAGGCCGGGTACCGTCGGATCAGGGCGGCCCGGATCGGCGTGGTCGGTGTCGGCGGCGTCGGCTCCTGGGTGGCCGAGGCGCTGGCGCGTAGCGGCGTGGCTGCACTCACGCTGATCGATCTCGACCACGTCAGCGAGTCCAACATCAACCGGCAGGTGCAGGCCCTCGACGCCACCCTTGGCCAGGCCAAGGTGCTGGCCTTGCGGGATCGCATCGCGCAGATCCATCCGGCGTGCCGGGTGCATGCGGTCGAAGCTTTTGTCGAGGCCGACAACTGGCCGGCACTGTTGCCGGAACGCATCGATGCGCTGGTGGACGCCTGCGATCAGGTTCGTGCGAAGGCGCTTCTGGCGGCGTGGGCGCTCGATGCCGGCTTGCCCTACGTGTCGGTGGGGGCCGCCGGCGGCAAGCGCCGCGCGCAGGCGGTCGAGGTCGAAGACTTGGCCGAGGTGACCCACGATCCTTGCTGGCGTCCCTGCGGCAGCGCCTGCGCCAGCGGCACGCGGCGGCGCGCAAGGGGGCGATCGGCGTGCGCTGCGTGTTCTCGCGCGAGGCCGTGAGCGAACCCGACGAGGCTTGCCGGGTTGACGGCAGCCTCAACTGCCATGGCTACGGATCCGCCGTCAGCGTCACAGCCACCTTCGGTTTGGTCGCCGCAGGTGAGATCATCGAGGGCCTCGTGGTCCGTGATGCGGTAATGGTCTAGTTTGAATGGCCCGTTGTTACGACTCGCTGGCGCCTGCTGGCGGCATCTGCTAGGGTGATTGGATGGCTACCAAGAAAGACTTCACCCAGGTCGCGCACACGGTGTTCCTTCAGGCGACAGATCAGATCGCTCCGATCGCTCCGACAGCTCGCCAGGAGGCTGGCAGCAAGGGCGGAAAAAAAGGTGGCAAGTCCAGAATGAATTCCTTGACTGCTGAGCAGCGGGAGGAGCTGGCGAGGCGCGCGGCCACGGCCCGTTGGTCGAAGAAGGCGCCGGGTTCCAAAGCCGGCGCCTCGACGATCAAGTCAAAGGGCTAACGGAGACCGTTCAGCTGAACAGTTCCATTTGGCCAGGGTGTGACCGCCAGTGTTGCGTGACGTTCTCGAGTTGTCCGAATCGGATTCTCGTGTACGCACGCACAAAGACGGTTTTCAGCCTGTGGCGTAGATATCGCATAGGCAAAGCTCCGCGTGTCCCCGCTCGTGAGCGGGTTGCGTGACGGGGAGGATTTGATTGCCTACAACCTAATCTGGTACTAGATTCCCAGAAGTCTTGTCAGACGGGCTATAGGTGGCAGAGGGGCCTCCCCACTTCCATGCCGAGTGAACTCAGTGCGCTAACACTGGTCCACACAAACGGTGAATCTATAGTCTACGCGGCCTCCGTCACGTTGGCTGCGGTTCGTGAGCCCCGTTTTCAGCGAAAGCGGGGCTTTCGTTCTTCTGGGCCTCAATGATTGCCAACGCACGCTCCGTGGCAATGTAGAAGCCCCGCTTCGGGTTCTCGACCAACCCGAAGTCCTTTCGGTAGTTCATCAAGGCGGTGCGGGCCGCCTCTGGGGAGATTGCAAGGTTTTCCTTGGCAATGAACTCCCGGACCTCGGTATAGGTCTTGCCCTCGCGCCCGATGAATCCCAGGATACGTACCCAGTTGGGCGCGATCTGGCGCGGCCTACGCGACCAGGCGGCGCTTGCGACCGGCTTCAGCAATTGTTGAAGTTGCACCCTCGCGGCGTCTGAGACGATCAATTCGCGTTGAGGCCGCGTTTCCTGGTGCACCACAGAAGTCGATGCAATCACTGGTTGCGGCGCATGTGCAGGCGCCTGCACAGAGTCGGCGGCATTAGATTGACCGCGAGTCTCCTTGTCGAACATCTCGTCTAGCGGGTCATCCGCCAGATCTTCAAGCGCCCGTACCCGCGCCTCCTGCTCAGACACCTTCGCCCGTAGCCACACAAGCTTGCGGCGTTCACGCTCAATGAGTGCGGCACGATCTGACATGGCAGGGCTCCTTTGTAGGCTGTGCGGATTATCACGCAGTTATAGCCGTCACGACCTACAAGTAACAAGAAATTCTTCACGAACGAGTAAATTTACTCTAGCATTAAGTTCATGTTCACACGATAATTGCAACATGAACCGCCTGACCACCGAAGACCGCGCCCGCATCCTGACCGTGTTGTCGGAAGGTATGGGCATCAACGCGGCGTGCCGGGTCACGGGAGCATCGAAGAACACGGTGCTGAAGCTTCTGGGCGACGTTGGGCGCGCATGCGCGCTCTACCAGGATCGGGCTATGCGTGGCCTTCGATGCAAGCGCATCGAGTGCGACGAGATTTGGAGCTTCGTCGGCGCGAAGGCCAAGAACGTGAAGCCGGATCACCCGGACGAGTTCGGCGACTGCTACACCTTCACTGCGATCGACCCCGACACGAAGTTGATGCCGTGCTGGTTGGTCGGCGTCCGCGACCGCGCTTGCGCGTTCGAATTCATGGCCGATCTGGCCTCGCGCCTGTCGGGTCGGATCCAGTTGACGACGGACGGCTGGCACGCGTATCCCGATGCCGTCGAAGCAGCCTTCCTCGGGAAGGTCGACTACACGGTGATCAACAAGTCGTTCCGCGGTGATCCGGCTCCTGTCGAAGGCCGCCGTCGCTACAGCCCTCCCGAGCTGGTCACCACTTCAAAGGCCGTGGTCAACGGGAACCCCGACTTGAAGCGCGCCAGCACCTCGATCGTGGAGCGCTCGAACCTGAGCCTGCGGATGGGGAACCGCCGCATGACTCGCCTCACGAATGCGTTCTCCAAGAAGATGGAGAACCACATGCACGCGATGAGCTTCTACTTCATGGTCTACAACTTCGTGAAGGTGCACAGCTCGGTGCGCGTCAGCCCGGCTATGGCTGCCGGCGTCACGAACACGCTGTGGACGATGGAGGACATCGTCATGATGGCCGACACCATGGGCGACGAAGTTGTTACGCAGGCCGAACCGAAGTGAACCAGTACCCGTGATGCGCAGACTTGAATCCGAGAAAAAAGTCTGGCTATAATGAGCGGCTCTACGGCGGGTTGTTAGCTCAGTCGGTAGAGCAGCGGACTTTTAATCCGTTGGTCGCGTGTTCGAGTCACGCACAACCCACCAAGGCGCTCCTCACGGGGTGCACACCGTGGCCAGTTCACGGGCTCTTAGCTCAGTTGGTAGAGCAGCGGACTCTTAATCCGTTGGTCGAGTGTTCGAGTCACTCAGGGCCCACCAAAAATCTTGGTTAGAAAACAAGGACTTAGCGCGAGCTAAGTCCTTTTTTCTTGGGCGCATCGGACGGATGCTTCCGTCGGTTGTGACGGATTTGTGCCGTAGATCGGCGCGTGCGCACTGGCTGCACACGTGGTGCGCGTTGCTTCCCCTCTCGCTCTCACCGCATCGCGCGGCCTCGTCCGGCAACGGTGCTGCGGTCGCGCCGCGCGGCCGGCCAACGCGTCCGCCCTGTCCTGAGAAGTGTTCTTATCAGGACGTCATTTGGTAGCGTAAATTCGGAGGGGCTTTTGAACAGCGCTCGTTCAACACAAGTTGTGCTCAAGCGGCAAGAGAAGTTGTGTTCTATGCGGCGAGGGGACGAGCAACCGTGCACGCTACGCCGATTCGCTCGGCACAGCAATGTCGCCGGTCGGCGGCCGATCATCAGGGTTGCCCTCGCCAGATCGGCCTTGGACTGTTGACGCCGACCGAAAA
>NZ_AZSN01000128.1:0-10448 GCF_000576225.1 Methylibium sp. T29-B
CAGCCGCGTCGTCGCCGCCGCAGCCCGCCGGCGTGCCGGCCCGGGTGAGCGGCACGGTGCGCCTGGCGCCGTCGCTGAAGGACCGCGTGGCCCCCGAAGACACGCTGTTCGTGTTCGCGCGGGCGGCCGGCGAAGGCGCTTCTCGCATGCCGCTCGCCATCCTGCGCCGCCAGGCGAAGGACCTGCCGCTGCAGTTCACGCTCGACGACAGCCTGTCCATGTCGCCGGCGGCCCGGCTCTCGGGTGCGACCCAGGTGGTGGTCGGCGCCCGCCTGTCGCGCAGCGGCGATGCGATGCCGCAGCCGGGCGACCTGCAGGGCCTGTCGGCCGCCGTGGCCGTGGGGACGACCGGGCTGCAGATCGAGATCGGCGAGCCGGCCGCGAAGTAGGCCCAGCGGGGGCGAGCAGCGCATCGCGCCACCCCGGCCCCACTCAGAGCCGGCTGGCCTCGAAGGTGTTGCAGTCGGCGATGCGACCGGTCTGCATGCCGCGCTTGAACCAGCTCACGCGCTGTGCACTGCTGCCGTGGGTGAAGCTCTCGGGCACGATCTGCCCCTGGCTGCGCCGCTGCAGCGTGTCGTCGCCGATCTGCGAGGCCGCGTTCAGCGCCTCGTCGATGTCGCCCTGCTCCAGCCACTGCCGCGCCTGCTGCGAGCGGTTGGCCCACACGCCGGCGAAGCAGTCGGCCTGCAGTTCCAGGCGCACGCTCATCGCGTTGGCCTGGGCCTCGCTGCCGCCGCGCCGCGCCGCTTCCACCTTCTCGCTGATGCCCAGCAGCTGCTGCACGTGGTGGCCGACCTCGTGCGCGATCACATAGGCCTGCGCGAAATCGCCGGGCGCGCCGAGGCGCTGGTGCAGCGTGTCGAAGAACTGGAGGTCGATGTAGACCTGCTGGTCGCCGGGACAGTAGAACGGGCCCATCGCACTCTGGCCCGTGCCGCAGGCGGTGGCCGTGGCACCGCGGAACAGCACCAGCTTGGGCCGCACGTATTGCGCCTGGCCGCTGCGGAAGACCTCGGTCCACACGTCCTCGGTGCTGCGCAGCACCACGGAGACGAAGCGCGCCTGCGCGTCGTCGGCCGGTGGGGCCGGGGCCGGGCCGGTGGAGACCTGCGCCGTGGGTGCGCCCCCGCCACCGCTCAGGATGCCGAGCACGGTGAGCGGGTTGATGCCGAAGATCCAGCCCGCCACCAGCACGATGACGATGGTGCCGACACCGATGCCGCGGCCACCGATCGGCAGTCCGCCGCGCCCGCCGCCGCCCATGCCGCGGCGGTCCTCGACGTTGTCACTCTGTTCCTGGCCTTCCCACTTCATGACGCCCCTCCCCGGAAGCCGAACGATGCGGTCCATGGTACTGCCGGGCGCCGCGCTTTCTCGCTGAGCCAGGGAGCGATCTCGGGGAAGGACAGCAGCAGGCGCGGCCGCGCGTCGGCGGCGGCGGCCTCAGTGCGACAGGCCGTCGTCGGCGTGCATGCGGCGGAACAGGTCGAGCGCGAGTTCGCGCAGGATCTGGTTGGCGCTGCTGTGGGCGAAGGCCAGGCGCTCGTGTGCGTAGACGCGGTCGAACAGCATGCGGGCGGCGTGCACCGGCCAGCCCTCCTCGGCCATCAGCGCCCGGAAGCGCGACAGCGTCCACACATCGACCGCCAGCGGGGTCTGCGAAGCCTTCACGCCCAGGCGGGTGCAGGCGATGTCGTCGATCGACGCGAAGCCGGTGTCGTCGAACTCGGTGAGCAACTCGGCCGGCATCGTCGGCAGGTCGTGATAGTCGGCAGGCAGGTCGCGCGGGTTCATGAGTCGGCTCCGGGGCCATCGTGGATGGCATTTCGATGTCATGAGCTTAGGGGCGCCGCACATCCGCAATGCCGCGAATACACCGCCGAAGCCTCCGCAGTTGAGCGCTTGCTGCGTGGAGCGGTAGTGGCGTGTCAGGCAACTTCCTACAGTCCGTTCGCCGCCGATCAGGCTGAGCGCTGCTGACCAGGGCGCCGGGTGAACGGCTGCGTTCGTGTCCCCCGTGCCGGGCTCACGCCCGGCCCTCCTCCTCTACCTCACTTCGCCATTCACCCGACGCCCTGGTCGCACGCACCACCGCGGCGTACGAAGGTCTTTTGACCGTGGCAATCCACGGTGTATCGAAGCGCCGTGACGGGCCGCTGTGTGGAGCGAGGTAAAGGAGGAGCGGTCGGCCCGCAGGGCGGACCGCGGGGGACACGAGCGCAACACAGCGGCCCGGCGCGGCGCCCGCGCCACGGCGCCACGGCGCCACCAACGCTAGGTCTTGGGCAAAGTCACGCCCCGCTGCCCCTGGTACTTGCCGCCGCGGTCCTTGTAGCTGGTCTCGCAGACCTCGTCGCTCTCGAAGAACAGCACCTGTGCGCAGCCCTCGCCCGCGTAGATCTTGGCCGGCAGCGGCGTGGTGTTGCTGAACTCCAGCGTCACGTAGCCCTCCCATTCCGGCTCGAAGGGCGTGACGTTGACGATGATCCCGCAGCGCGCGTAGGTGCTCTTGCCCAGGCAGATGGTCAGCACGTTGCGCGGGATGCGGAAGTACTCGACCGTGCGCGCCAGTGCGAAGCTGTTGGGCGGGATGATGCAGACCTCGGCGTCGATGTCGACGAAGCTCTTCTCGTCGAAGGCCTTCGGATCGACCACCGTGCTGTAGATGTTGGTGAAGACCTTGAATTCCGGCGCGCAGCGGATGTCGTAGCCGTAGCTGCTGGTGCCGTAGCTGACGATGCGGTGGCCATCGGGGGCGTTGCGCACCTGGCCGGGCTCGAAGGGCTCGATCATTCCGTGCTGCTCGGCCATGCGCCGGATCCACTTGTCGCTCTTGATGCTCATCGCGGTGCTTCTTCCTGCAAGAAGCCCGGATTCTAGGCAGCCCGGCTCCCGCCCTCCCCGGCCGGCGGCACGGCAGGGGGCCGCGCCAGCGACGGATCGCCGTCGAAGCGCTCGAAGCCGCTGTAGCAGAAGAAGTGCCGGTTGGTGGCGCGGCCGAACAGCGCCAGGCCGAGCCGCGTGGCCAGTTCGTGGCCCATCTGCGTGATGCCGGAGCGCGAGACGATGATGGGCACGCCCATCTGCGCCGACTTGATGACCATCTCGCTGGTCAGGCGACCGGTGGTGTAGAAGGCCTTGTCGGCCCCGCCCAGACCGCGCAGCCACATCCAGCCGGCCAGCGTGTCGATCGCGTTGTGGCGGCCCACGTCCTCCACGAAGAGCTCGAGCCGCGCGTCGTCGCCGGCCAGCGTGAAGAGCGCGCAGCCGTGCACCGAGCCGGCCGACTTGTAGGTGCTCTCCTGGCGGCGCACCGCATCGAGCAGCGCCACCAGCGCGCGCTGGCTGATGCGGGCGGCCTGCGGGTCCGGCAGGACCAGCGTGTCGAGCTCGTCCATCAGGCTGCCGAATACCGTGCCCTGACCGCAGCCGGTGGTGACCACGCGCCGGGCGGTCTTGCGGTCGAAATCCTCGATGCCGGCGCGCGTCTTCACCGCGGCGGCGCCCACGTCCCAGTCGACCGTGACCGAGTCGATGTCGTGCATCGAGTCGACCAGGCGCTGGTTGCGCAGGTAGCCGAGCACCAGCAGTTCGGGTTCGGCGCCCAGCGTCATCAGCGTGACGAGCTCTCGCTTGTCGACGAACACCGTCAACGGGCGCTCGGCCGGGATCTGGATCGTCTCGCGCTGGCCGTGCTCGTCGAGCACGTCGACGCTGCGGGTCAGCGCTGCCTGAGCGCGGCTCAATCGAGGCAGCGGCGGGTCCTGATCGTTCATGCCCGCAGTGTGGCCCGAAACGAGCGCGGCCCGCTCGACCGGGCGGAGGAACGCGCCGTCACCGGACCGTGATGCGCACCGAGGCGCTCATCGCTTCCCCGTAGGCTGGTGGAGGCCGTCCGCGAACTGCATCTTCAGCACATGGCTGCCGGGCGCCAGCTGGACCTCGGTCTCCGTCTGGCCCTTGCCGAAGTGCAAGTGGCTGCCGTCCGCCGGAATCACGTTGCCCTGCCCCGGACCCGCGGTATCGATCAGCAGGTGGTGGTGCCCGGTGCCCTCCGCGAGCTCGCCGGCCGGCCGGACCGTCATGCCCTTGAGACCGAACTTCACCTTCACCGGGCTGCTGACGGTGCTGCCGTCGACGGGCTCGATGAAGTACACGCCCTGTGCGGCGCTCGGTGGCGTGTTGCCGCCGGGAGGGGGCTTGCTGACGCAGGCCGACAGCGCGACGGCGGAAACCAGGAACAAGGCGAACCGGTAGGACATCGCAGACTCCTTCACGACGACGCGCCCGTGCCGGGCGTCAGGCTCACCGCCCTGCTACTTCTTCGGCGTCCCGGTCTGCTCTGCCGAGGTCGCCTTGCCGCTGGGCGGGGTGGTCGCCGTCTTGGCCGGCGAGTGCGCTCCGGCGGCCTCGAGCGGCGGCGTGGCGGCGGTCGCGGCCACCTGGTAGGGCCCGGGATCGGTGCAGGCCGGCGTGGCGATCGATGGCTTGGTCTCCTTGCCCGCCGCCTTGGCCTCCTGGGCGTAACGAGCGGCTACGCGATCCATCGACTTGCAGAGCTGGAAGGCCGCCACCTTGTCGGACCAGGCGGTCTTTGCCTTGGCCTCGTCGGCCTTGGCCTTGGCTTCGGGCGTGGGTGCGGGGAGCTTGGCGTGAGCGGCCGGCAGCAGGGCCAGGCCGAGCACGGCGCACAGCGCCGCGGCCACGCAGCGCGGGCCCGGGGTGGGTCGGTTCATCATCAGCATCGTCTCGCTCCCGTTCAGGACTGCACGGCCGCGCCCTGCGTGCCGGCCGCCGGTGTCGGCGACGGCGTGCGCTGCGCGGGGATCTTCCCGGCCTGGATGTCGTCGTACCAGAGTTCGTGGTGTTCGCGTGCCCAGGCGGCGTCGACCTGGCCGTCGCGCATCGCGCGGTAGGCGCCCTTCATGCCGATGGTGCCGAGGTAGATGTGGCCGAGGAACATCGCCATCATCAGCACCGTGGCCACGGCGTGGATCATGTGGGCGATCTGCATGTCGCCGCGCGTGTAGGCGAGGCCGGGGATGAGCTTGTCGAGCACCAGGCCCGAGCCCACCACCACGATGCCCAGCGCAAACACGCCGCCCCAGAAGATGAGCTTCTCGCCCGCGTTGAAGCGGTGCGAAGGCACGTGGGCGCCGTTGAACAGGCCACCGCCCTTGGCCAGCCACAACAGGTCTTCCTTGCGTGGCAGGTTGTCGCGCACGAAGGTGAAGAACACGATCACCAGCGAGACCGCGAACACCGGTCCGGCGAAGTTGTGCAGGTTCTTCAGCCATAGGCCAGCCAGCCGAACAGCGTGCCGCCGATCACCGGCAGCAGGAAGAACTTGCCGAACGCCATCACCACGCCCGACACCGCGAGCGCCACGAAGGCCACCGCATTGCTCCAGTGCGCGGCACGCTCGAAGTAGGTGAAACGCTCAATCTTGCGGCCCGTATCCGGCGCGTGCACGCCGATCGGACCCTTGGCCAGAAAGAACAGGCCGATCGCCACCACCACGATCAGCAGCAGCGCGCCGCCGTAGGGAATGATCCAGCGGTTGCGCACCTCACGCCAGGCCTCGCCCGCCGTCGTGAAGCGCGAGCCGGGGTACTGCACGAACTGCTGGATCAGCACACCCTTCTCGGCGCCCGGCAGGTTGCTGATGCCCGGTTGCTGCCCCGACTCGCGCACCGCACGCCAGAACGGCGCGTTGTTGTAGGGCTGGGTCTTGGCGCGCTGGGCGTTGGTCTCGTTCGCGTCGGGCAGCGCCAGGGCCGCCGCGCTGGCGGCCGGGGCGGTCGGTGCGGCCTGTGCAACAGGCGACACGGCCGGGTCGGCGACCGGGGTGCCCTGCGCCACCGCCACGCTGCCGAGCCATGCCAGGCAGCCGGCAGCCCACCATCGAAGCATCGTGTGTGTCATCGGCATCCCCCTGTCAACGCTGCGGCCGGTGTTCGACGTCGCGCACCATCAGCGCGAGCGCGTGTACTCGTTCTGCTGCTGGTTGCGGGCCCTCAGCTGCTGTTCCCAGCTGGCGCGGTCGCCCTGCTTCCAGTCCGGCGCCGTGTAGCCGGCTTCGGTGCTGCCGTCCCAGGGCTTGCTGTCGCCCTTCTTGGGGCCGGACGCCGTCTGCGGCTTGTCGGCGCACGCCGTCAGCCCGGCGGCCAGGAGCACCGCGCCGAGGAGGGCCAGACCACGCGGCAGGGACCGCCTCATGACTTGCCGCCTTCGGCCGCGGCCGGCTGCGCCGCGCCACCGGTCGGCTTGCCGTAGGCCGTGCCCCAGCCCCACACCTCGGAGCCCTTGCCACGCGTCAGCACGCGGGTGCGGAAGATGTCGGCGACCACGTCGCCGTCGCCGCCGAGCAGGGCCTTGGTCGAGCACATCTCGGCGCAGGCCGGCAGCTTGCCCTCGGCGAGGCGGTTGTGGCCGTACTTCTCGAACTCGGCTTCGGAGCCATTGGCCTCCGGGCCCCCGGCGCAGAAGGTGCACTTGTCCATCTTGCCGCGCAGCCCGAACGTGCCGTTGGTCGGGAACTGCGGCGCGCCGAACGGGCAGGCATAGCTGCAGTAGCCGCAGCCGATGCAGATGTCCTTGTCGTGCAGCACCACGCCCTCGTCGGTGCGGTAGAAGCAGTCGACCGGGCACACCGCCATGCAGGGTGCGTCGGAGCAGTGCATGCAGGCCACCGAGATGCTGCGCTCGCCCGGCACACCGTCGTTGAGCGTCACCACGCGGCGTCGGTTCACACCCCAGGGCACCTCGTGCTCGGCCTTGCAGGCGGTGACGCAGCCGTTGCATTCGATGCAGCGCTCGGCGTCGCAGATGAACTTCATTCTTGCCATGTCAACTCTCCAATTCACACAGAGGCGCGCTCGACCTGGCAGACCGTGGTCTTGGTCTCCTGCATCATCGTGACGCTGTCGTAGCCGTAGGTGGTGGCGGTGTTGATCGCCTCGCCGCGGATGACCGGCATCGCCCCCTGCGGGTAGTAGGGCGCGAGATCGACGCCCTGCCAGCGGCCCGAGAAGTGGAAGGGCAGCCACACCGTCTCGCGGTCCACTCGCTCGGTGACCAGCGCCTTGACCGTGAGGCGCGCGCCGGTCGGCGTGCGGACCCAGACCGTCTCGCCGTTGCGGATGCCGCGGTCGTTGGCGGTGGCCGGGTTGATCTCGACGAACATCTCCTGCTGCAGCTCGGCCAGGTAGGGGTTGGAGCGGGTCTCCTCGCCGCCGCCCTCGTACTCCACCAGCCGCCCGCTGCTCATGATCAGCGGGAAGTCCTTGCCGATGTCCTTGTTCTTGTCCTGCACGGTCTTGAACAAGGTGGGCAGGCGCCAGAACGCCTTCTTGTCGTCGTGCGTCGGGTACTTGGCCACCAGGTCCGGACGCGTCGAGTACAGCGGCTCGCGGTGCTTCGGGATCGCATCGGGGAAGTTCCACACCACGGCCCGCGCCTTCGCGTTGCCGAACGGATGGCAGCCGTGGTTCTTCATCGCGACGCGGATGATCCCGCCCGACGAATCGGTCTTCCAGTTCTTGCCCTCGGCCGCGGCCTTCTCGGGCTCGCTCAGTTCGTCCCACCAGCCGAGCTTCTTCAGCAGCACGTGGTCGAACTCCGGATAGCCGGTGGTGAGGTCCGCACCCTTGGAGAACGAGCCATCCTCGGCCAGCAGGTTGACGCCGTCCTTCTCGACACCGAAGTTGGCGCGGAAGTTGCCGCCGCCGTCCATCACGTGCTTGGAGGTGTCGTAGAGGTTGGGCGAGCCCGGGTGCTTCATTTCCGGCGTGCCGTAGCACGGCCAAGGCAGGCCGAAGTAATCGCCGTCGAGGGAGTAGCCGGTCTCCTTGTCGGTGCCGCCCTTGGCGCGCAGCGTCTTCACGTCAAAGACGTGCATGTTGCGCATGTGCGCCTTCAGGCGCTCGGGGCTCTGGCCGGTGTAGCCGATGGTCCAGACGCTCTTGTTGATCTCGCGCAGGATCGATTCGGGCTCGGGCTCCATCATGCCGCCCTTGCCGGCGACCAGCTTGTAGTTCTTCGTCAGCTCCTTGTCGAAGCCCAGCTTCTGCGCGAGCTGGTACATGATCATGTGGTCGTTGCGGCTCTCCCACAGCGGCTCGATGACCTGCTCGCGCCACTGGATCGAGCGGTTCGACGCGGTGCACGAGCCACTGGTCTCGAACTGCGTCGTCGCCGGCAGCAGGTAGACGGCGCGGTTGGGGTTCTGGTCCTCGGGCTTGCCGGGCATCGCCGCCATCGCCGCGGTGGCCGACGGGAAGGGATCGACGACCACCAGCAGGTCGAGCTTGTCCATCGCCTTCTTCATTTCCAGGCCGCGCGTTTGCGAGTTCGGCGCATGGCCCCAGAAGAACAGGCCGCGCAGGTTGCTGTCCTGGTCGATCAGCTCGTTCTTCTCGAGCACGCCGTCGACCCAGCGCGACACCGTCATGCCGGGCTTGGTCATCATGCCCGGCGCGTACTGCTTCTTGATCCACTCGAAGTCCACGCCCCAGGTCTTGGCGAAATGCTTGAACGAGCCCTCGGCCAGGCCGTAGTAGCCGGGCAGCGAATCGGGGTTGGGGCCCACGTCCGTGGCGCCCTGCACGTTGTCGTGGCCACGGAAGATGTTGGCGCCGCCGCCGCTCTTGCCGATGTTGCCGAGCGCGAGCTGCAGGATGCACGAGGCGCGCACCATCGCGTTGCCGATGGTGTGCTGGGTCTGGCCCATGCACCAGACGATGGTGCCGGGGCGGTTGTCGGCCATGGTCTTGGCGACGCGGAACACGGTGGCCTCGTCGACGCCACAGGCCTCCTGCACCTTGTCCGGCGTCCAGTTCGCGAGCACGTCCTCGCGCACCTTGTCCATGCCGTACACGCGGTCGTTGATGTACTGCTTGTCTTCCCAGCCGTTCTTGAAGATGTGGTGCAGCACGCCGAACAGGAAGGGGATGTCCGAACCCGAACGGATGCGCACGTGTTCGTCGGCACGCGCCGCGGTGCGCGTGAAGCGCGGGTCCACGACGATCATCTTGCAGCCGGTCTCCTTGGCATGCAGCATGTGCAGCATCGACACCGGGTGCGCCTCGGCGGCGTTGGAGCCGATGTAGAGCGCCATGCGGGCGTTCTGCATGTCGTTGTAGGAGTTGGTCATCGCGCCGTAGCCCCAGGTGTTCGCGACGCCCGCGACCGTGGTGCTGTGGCAGATGCGTGCCTGGTGATCGCAGTTGTTGCTGCCCCACAGGCTCATCCACTTGCGCAGCAGGTAGGCCTGCTCGTTGTTGTGCTTGCTCGACCCGACCACGAACACCGAGTCCGGGCCGCTCTGCTTGCGCAGCTCGAGCATGCGCGCGCTGATCTCGTCGAGTGCGGTGTCCCAGCTGATGCGCTCGTACTTGCCGTTCACCAGCTTCATCGGGTAGCGCAGGCGGTATTCGCCGCGGCCGTGCTCGCGCAGCGCAGCGCCCTTGGCGCAGTGCGCGCCCAGGTTGATCGGCGAGTCGAACACCGGCTCCTGGCGCACCCACACGCCGTTGTGCACCACCGCGTCGACCGCGCAGCCCACCGAGCAGTGACCGCACACCGTGCGCCTGACCTCCACCTTGCCCGGGCCCGCCTCGGCCTTGGACGCATCCGAGGCCTGCGCCTTGCGCACCAACGTCAGCTGCCCGGCGGCGAGACCGGCCCCCACGCCCAGGCCGGAGCGGCGCAGGAAGGACCGACGGTCCATCGTCGGGATGGCGCGCGAGAGGCCGCGCGAGAGGCTCGAGACCAGCGACGATGCGGGCGAGCCGGAGCCCGCATCAGGCGACTTGCGCGTGAGCAACATGGGACCTCCGGCACTCAGACTTTGGTGGTTTGGTAGTAGCGCTGCACATGCGCTGTGAGGCGATAGCCGGCGGCTTCGCCGGCTTCGGCCAGGGGAACCGCCGCGGCGGCCGCGGGCTCGGCCTCGCGTGCGCCCGGCAGCACCACCGCCGCAGCGGCCAGCGCCCCCACGGTGCCGGCACCGGCCACGACGTGGCGGCGCGAGAGCTTGGATTTCGGATCGTTCATGGCTGACTCCTGGGTCTCTGCGCCCGGTGGGGCGCGCGTGCCTTGGCATCGAGCTGATCGCCGACTTCGGCAATTCCATTCCTATGTTAGTCCTGGCTTTTGCACGCCGTGCGTGACTGCGCAAAGGGAAACCCCGCAGCAGCAGCCCCGGGAAGGACGCTGCAGTGCAGCAGCGCGGAGCCCGCGCCAGCCTGTCGCGCACCGCCCCTGGAGATCGACAGCTTGACCACCGATGGCGCGACAGGCTGTCGCAGCGCGATGGGCCGCAGGATGCGGGAAAGTCCCAGGGAGTGGCTCGGACACTGTCCGGCCGTCACCCCGCCGCACGACGCCGCGCGCGCCCGCCGCCGGCCCGCGGCGCGGGCAACGTGAGGCTGTGCCACAGTCGC
>NZ_AZSN01000129.1:0-10384 GCF_000576225.1 Methylibium sp. T29-B
ACATCGGAGACGACGATCGCGAGCGTCTGGAAAATGACAATCGCAGCCTTGACCGCCGCGCCAAGAACGGTCGTGATGACTTCTACCGCTGTCTCGTTCTTGAAGATCGCCTCAAAGGCTTCTTGCACCTGAACGAGCACAGGGATCAACTGCGCAGATTGGACCTGGGCAAACTGCTCAAACTCAGCCTTGAGCTTCGCTTGGGCGTCGGCGTAAGCGTCGGCCTGGTCGATCTGCTGCTGAGTCAGAACAGTTGTCCGGCCGCCCTGCTCCTCAAGCGCCTTGAAGACCTTGAGCTGCTCTGCTCCAGTCTTGCCGAACAGCGCCATCGCGACAGCACTCTTTTCCGAGCCGTCCTCAAACTTGGCAAACGCCTTCGTCAGGGCGTCGATTCGCTCGACTGGATCGAGCGCTTTGAACTCTTCGATCGACAGACCAAGGGCAACCAGAGCAGCGCCGGCCGCCTTGGACTCATCGTCAACGCCAGTCAGGCTCTTGGTTAGCTTGAGGCTGGCGTTCGCGATCTCGTCGACGGAAGTCCCGGCAACAGCGGCAGCGACCGATAGGGACGCCAGGCTTTCGGCACTAGCCCCGGTGGTTTCTTCAAGATCCTTGAAGTTTGCGACATTGCCGATCTGCTGGTTCAGAACAGCAAACGCAGCGACGCCGGCAGCGCCGATCGAAGCAAGCGCGGCGGTGGCGATGTTGGCGGCGCCGTCGAACGCCCTCTCGATAGCCTGGGCACGCTTCTTGGCCTCGCGCTCAGCTTTATCTAGGCCGGCTGTGTAGCCACCAATGCGGGCAACCAAATCCAAGGTAAGGGTGCCGAGGCTGCGCGCTGCCATTACTTGACCCCCCGAACGCCGAGCAGCTTCGCGACATCAGAGATGTCGGCCTCTACCACGTCCTTGTGCATCATGAAGTCCTCAAACTCAGCCTTGCCGCCGAGCGCTCGATTGATCTGCGTCGCAAGCAAGGCGAAACCGCTCTCCAGTCGCATGCCCCAGTTCAACGAGCCACGTCGGCGGATGTACTCAGCCCATGCCATGGCTTCTTGGTAGGACATGCGGTCCTTGGCCTCTTCAACCGTCCTGCCGCCGACTCCGTGCAGCACAAGCTCGTGCCACAGCTCATCGGCGGCCGTCAGTTTTTTGGCTTGGCCCCGTTGACCTCGTTGACCGCCTGCGCAAACACAGCAGCCAGCCCCGGGTCAAGTTGGTAGGCGTCCTCGTAGCTGATCCGCTCCTTGCCGTTCTCACCAAGGAAGATGCATTCGGAGATGAACTTGGCGGACTTGCTTTGATCGCTGTCGCCGGAGAAGAGCTTCTCCATGGCACCGAAGCTCTGGCGCTTCACGTAGATCGTGAAGGCCAGTTCCTCGTCACCCCGCTTCCAAGTCACATCCTTGGCGACCAGCTCAGACGGGACGAACCCACCCTTGGCCTTCAGCTCGGCGAGCTTCATGCCTTCGGCACCAGGACCGGGAAGCCACTGAGCTGGATCGAGACAGTCGAGGACACCACCGTGTTCAGCGCGAAGTCGAACGGCAGGTCGGAGATGTAGCCGTTGAACACGATGAACGATCGAGTCGCGGGCGTGTTGAAGGTCGCGTTGGTGTCGACCGTCGGGCTAGCCGTACCGTCGGACCATCCAAGCGCCCATTCGAACTTCGTGCCGGCGACGTACAGCTCATGGAGCCGGACGTGCGAAGCGTCGGAGGGATCGAAGTTGATGCCGAAGGTGGCCGCCCCGGGAGTGGCGAGGCCGCTTTCGTAGGTCCGCGCGTCGTCACTGAGACAGGTTGTCTCGATCTGGTCACGCGCAGCCGTCAGGCCGCTGATGGTGGTAACGCAACCGACTTCGGTGACGAGATCGGTCGCTGGGTCGATGAAGAACAGTTCACTGCCCTGGGTCTTAACGGCCATGATGTTTCCCTTCAGAAACGAAAAAGCCGCCCTGTAGGCGGCTTGGTTGCGAAAGCTCCCGGCTTATCGACGGGCAATAAAAAAGCCCGCACGCGGCGGGCCTTGATTGAGCAATGGGTCTCTTAGATCAGATAAATGCGCTTAGCGTTCTTCCTCAAGTTGTCTGCGGCCCATAACGGCCTGAGGTTAGGAAGGCCCCATGCAGTTTTCAACTTAGGGTCGTGTTCGCCTTCAATCTGAAACGCAGACAGCGGAACAATGTGATCAATGTGCCATTCGCCGAAATTCCTCCAGCTCATGCCGGGCAAGAATTGCCGCTCAATATGAGATATCAAGTCATGCACAGAATAACCGAAGACTTCGTTGGTTCTGGCATCGTCCTTTCGAACAATGCACCTTCTCAATACAGTCCTCATCCATGCCTTGAGCCTGAACTCCGGATTGTCTTTGTTGCGTCGCCAGTGAGAAGAGCTATAGGCTGCAGCCTTCTCAGGATTACGAAGATGAAACTGCTTGGCAACGCTCCTTCGCAGCTCACGATTCTCTTCGGACCATCTCTTGGCTCTTGCGTTAACGCATACCTTGCAGCGATAACCTAAGCCGCCCTTGGCCTTTGAGTCCTTGTAAAAACTATCACAAGGTTTGTACTCAAGGCAAGTATTGCAGCGAAGCGCTCCGTCAGCAATCTCTCTGTACGTGTACGGCATGTTCCTATCTTGCCGTAATCCAATCAGATTGGAAAGAGAAGCGATGTGACATCGTGTCGGGGTCTACGGACTCCCCGAGCCAGGATGTGATGTGGCAGTGCGGCTCGATCGCGTCACGGATCGCCTGAGCCACATTGCGAGCGGTGTTTGCGCCCGAGGAGTCGGGCGATGCGTACACATCGATCTGGATCGAGAACGTGTCGATGTCGGGCGTGCTGCCCAAGTAGTTCTCGGGGGCTCCAAAGACTCGTTGCCAGACCGCATAGGGCTTCTGGACGTTCTGCGGAGCGAGACCGAACTGATAGAAGCGGACGGGGTTGGAGCCGAGCAATGCCTTGACCGCCGTCGATGCGGCGACGGCAGGGAAGACAGGCGGATACATCAACGACCCTTCTTGATGGCGCGATCGATCGCCTTGCCGTACTGGCGGATGAACTCGTCTGTCGCGGCTTGAGCGGATTGCTCGCCAGCAGGACGCATGAACGGACGAGCAGCCATGTTCTCGGTGCCGAACTCCAGCAGCCGCCAGTGCGGCGTTGGGGACTTCGCGCCCTCATCTGGGTTGCCCTTGACGGTGACCTTGGCCCCGCCCTGAACACCAACGCGGAAAGCAAGGTCACCAGTTCTCTTGAAGAGGCGGTTGTTCCACTTCTCGGTGATGTTGTCGGCGATCTTCCGGCCCGTCTCGGCGTCATCCAAAGCAGCCGCGGCTTCCCGGGCTCTGTTCCTGATGACCTGGGCAGCCTTCCTCAAAGCGAAGCGGCCAGCCTTGTAGCGGGTTTCGTACTTCAGCGCATCGAGCTTGGCAACGAGAGCGTCAACGCCGTTGAGTTTCACGTCAGCCATTCATTTCCTCCATCTCGCGAAACCAGTCTTTCGAGCGGCGCGCGTTCTGGTAGTGCTTGAAGCGAGGTATTCCTGCGGTCCAGTGAAGCACCTTCGCGCTCGTGTCGTCTTGGCCCTCGTCGATCAGGACGTTCCAAGAAGGATCTAGTTCGCCGATCTCGTGATCCTTCAGGTTTGACAGCGTGAGCCAGTGAATCGGAGTAGCGGCCTTGACGACTTCGGGAACGACTCCCATCCACGCCGGGTGGTCGCAGTTCATCAGCATCACGCTCGTCCAGTTCTTCCGGCGGTAGTTGGTCTGGTCGCACTCCATCTGCGTGCCGATGTACTTGCGTTCGTGCTGGCTTTGATAGTCAGGGTGCTTGACGACTTGGACCGCGCAGGCCGGATCGAAGCAGTCAGCAAGTTCCTTCACGTCGGCCAGCATCAGCATGTCCGATGCGTCCATGAAGATCGCTCGACCCGTGAAACCAGAGAGGTACGGGACGAGGAAGCGAGACAGAGTGAAGGCGTTGGAGCCACCCAAACCTGAGACCGGGATGAACTCCACGGGGATCGATGCGCGCTTGATGACCGAGTGGACGAACGTGTGAAATCCGATGGACTCTCGACGGTCGTAACCACAGAACAGTTTCATTTCCAGACGACCGCGAGCTTGGACATGCCGCCGTGCTTGCAGCGATCTCCGATCGGGAGGATCTGAACCTTCATCGTCTTGGCGAGTTCGTCGACAAGCTGATTGGCGCCGTACTTCGTCAGATCGGGGATGCCCTTATCTTCCACGTAGTAGTCATCGAACACGACGCACTTCGCTTCCTTGACGGCTTCGTAGTCGCTGCGGATCGCATCCACCCGGTGGTCACCATCGATGAATGCGAAGTCGCACGGTAGTTTGGTTCCTGCTAGCGTCTTCGTGGTGTCGCCGACGATCAAGTCAAAGGTGAAGCGGCTCTTGATGCTTGAGAGTCTTGCCCTCGCCTGGCTCTCGCTCGGCGGACCTTTCCCGTTCAATGCGTCCTGTTGAAACTGCTCATCACCCAGACCGAAGATGTCGCAGCCAATGTAGTGAACTGAGGCTTGATACCTGAGCGCTTCCTTGCAGAGCTTGTAGGCGCGAAGAGCTTTGTGCACCCCGATCTCTACTATGATCTTCGGCTTGACCTTGGAGACAAGATCAATCATCTGCTCGTATCGTTTTGCCACTCAGCGACTCCAGTAGGCTTCAGCCCGTTTGATCTTCATGTCCGAAGGAAGTGACTTACCTCGGTCCTTCCTCTTGCCCTTCAGGTGATCTAGCTTTTCACCCAAGGGGCCGTTGACAAGCGGGTGGCCCGTCCTCTCGGCATCACCAGATAGGGATACACACTTCAGGCCCGCGGTCTTCCTGACTTCCTCGATCGCCCATGAGTCGTGCCACTCGGCCAGATCGAAGAGCTTGTCCGTCTTGTAGAGATCAACGATCTCTGCGTTGAACCGATCGCAGGCACCTTTACGGAACATCATGAATCCGCACTCCGGGTACTTGCCTTCCCGCTTCAGGTAGGCAAAGTCCGCATCGCCGATCAGAGATCTGAGCCACTCTTTTGTCACGGGCGCGTGAGTCACACAGTCGGCGTCCATCCATATCAGGATGTCATCGGCAAGCTCGTAGGCCAACTCGATCGCGGCCACTTTGTGAGCGAACCGCACAGCATCAAAGCGATAGTTGTCTGTCGGCCTGTGTGCGTGGCGAGCCTTGAAGTCAGAGAGCCATGACGACTCATCCTCTAGTAGCTCATCGGTGTAGGCGGCCAGCGGCGTATCCCAAAACTGTTCGAACGTCTCAACGCACCGCTTCGCGTACACATCCCAATGCCGCTGGGCGTAGGTCGTGACTACAAGCACATCTGTTCCTTCAGGTAGGCCCAGCACTCGCCGGACTCCATTTCTTTGTGCGTCCACTGAAGCCACGCAACGTCAGCAAGAAACTGTTCCCTGCCTTCAAGTCTTGGAGGGTTTTTGATCTCGCCCAACTTGATGCTGAATGCCGCTGCGGCCCCCGTCTCGCAGTACACCGGAACACCAGCCACGAGAGCATCAATGGCTGTATTCGAGTGGTGCGTAACGATGACCTTGGCCGTACTCAATGTGTCTTCGATCGGGCCGCAGTCAAACCGCGTTCCTGAGATCGGTCTGGCCTCTAGATCTCGCGGCTTCGGTCGGTATGCGACCTTGTGACCGCTGAGCCGGCGGGCCATCTCGGTTTCCCACTGCATGTAATCGAAGCCGTGATCCCTGCAGGCTTTCCGACTAGACCCGGCGATAACGATCTCGTCACCGTCTTTCCAAGGCTGGATCTTGATGCCTAGGTTTTGAAGCGGAGGAACTTGTGTCCTTGCTTGACGTAGCTGTCCGGGCTCCACCCGCCCACTGTGAACCGGTAGTACTCGCCTCGATTCCAATAGCCCATGTCCGCGTATGCGAACTTCGGGAACCTGGCGAGTACATCCCTGCACTTCCACCCCCACACGATCCCGACATCGCCGTTGGGGGCCGTCCTTCTGACATCAGCGATGACCGCTGAGTCTCCGTGGCGCCTGATCCCTTCGTACATCGAATCAGCGATTCGCCTGTATCTTTGGAGGCGAGGATTCGTCAGGCAGACGACCTTAGTAGCCAATCGAATGCCTCTCCGCTTCTGATTTCATCCAAGCTCCACTGAGCCCAGGCTAGTTGCCTGAGCATGTCCAGCCGGCCTTGGTCTGTGTTGTCCTGTTCGCCGATCCAGTTAGGCATATGAGACTCGACGGGGATGCCCCACATCAAAGCCTTGACCGCCGCACCACTACCCCAGGTGATGACCCGGCCGCAGTCCTTCAGGTCTTGCTTGAGATCGACCGACTGATGCCGTCCTGGGTGCTGCCTGATCCGGCCGTGGAAGTGATTCCCCCAGCCTCTTGGCATCGCGATACCCGGAGGTCCGATTCCCCTTTGAGGCAGGATCACCGTTTCGCCGAAGGTTCTCCACGGGTCAAGCTCCACGCCGAGCCTATCCCATCTTTCAGAATCGCCGTGCCTGCACTTGACGTTGTGAAAGCCTTCTTGAATCTGATACCACCGACCGCCTTGGAAGTCGTTGCCCCACGTCGCGTTCTCGGCAACCAAGATGCGGTCGGCCTTGACGCTGTTAGCAGTCCCTATCCTGTTCCACGTCACGAACAGCTCGCACCGACTCGGCGTCCCTCGCTCGACTTCGTAGCCGATCCGCCTCAGACCTTCGATGAAAGCCTGTTGCCTCTCAGGAACCGTGTACCGGAGATTCAGCCAAGCAATCTTCAAGCGCGGCCCTCGGATACACGTCCAATGCTGAATCTGGCGTGCAGTTAATGATCTGCACGCCTCTCGGCTGGTAGTTCTTGAACTGCCGCTTGAAGGCTTCCATGCGTTCAGGCTTGGTCGACTTCAGCGGCTTCGGGTGCTTCCCGAAAAAGTGATTCCCAGGGTCTTTCAGATCGAAGCCGCAGAGCAGCACTCGCCTCGCTCCAAGCTTCACGGCCACCATGATCCCTAACAGCCCTGAGTTCGTACCGGTGTCAACGTGCAGACGCTCGACCCCGTGGATCGCCCTGAAGTCAGGCATTGCACCGAACTTCAAACCGCTGAACGCCAGCGCCTCGGGATGCTGTTTCCACCAAGCAGAGTCTGTGCTTGCGAGAGCATCGGCCCAAGGAGCCAGTCTGTAGGCGTCCGAGACTGCGACGACGTTGTGCCCTCTGACAGAATCGGCGATCGACTGGTTCAGACTGGGACCGGTAGCCAGAACAACCCACACCACTAAACCTCTCCGGCTGTCAGTTGGCTCATAGCTGCACGATCTGGCCGTTTGAGATCGTCCCGTTATTGGCAGAGTTCACTTGCGCCGGCAGCGTCACACCAGTCGCCGAGGCGGAGTCCCACAGCTCTGCGAGGTTCGACGTGATGTCGGTTGCCGCAGAACCCAGGGCAGCGATCTCGAATCGAGTCACGCAATCCGACAAGCTCAGCGCGGCGGAGTAGACCCGAGCGGAGATGAATGCCATGCGCCCAGGGTCTGCCCACGCACCAGAGTTTCGCCATGCCCCGATGCCGGTCCGATGGCCTGACTGAGAGGTCATCGAGATCGCGATATTACGCTGCTTGACCAGCTTGCCGTTGACGTACAGGCGCCAGATGCTCGTGCCGTCAAAAGTGCTGATGACGTGCTGGGCCTTGGCGTACTTCCCAAGGACTCCGGTTCGCCATGCGGCATTCGCTAGCGGCGGATCGGAGTCGATCCTTGGTAGCGGAAGAACCATGTACTGAGGACCAGGCCAGCGCAGGGTGAAGTCGTCCTCATGCTTGAGAAACGTCCCCCACGAATATGCATTGTTGGTCGCCGCCGGCCCTGCGCCCCGGCCGATCAGTTGCATGTAAGGCGTGTCGCTTGCCGTAGCCGAGTAGTACGGAATACCGAACCACTCCACCGTCATGGCGCCCGAGATGTTGAGCGTGTCGTCAGACGTCCCGCAGTCGATCACGCTAGCGACATCCCGGCCCGGCAGATAGATCGCCTTCTTGCCCGAGGTGATGACAGCCGGTGCTGAGTAAGGAGTCCCACCGGAGCCACCGAACACCAAGGCTCGATACGTGATCGTGTTCAGGTTGCCGAATGTCGTTCCGAGCGTGATGGCGCTCGACGACAGCACGGGATCGCCAGCAACGGCAGCAGTTGCCCCCACTGGATAGGTCGCGTCCAGCGTGCAGATTCGAGCTTGGTTCCCGTTGGTCGCGTCGCTGCGATAGATGATCGCGAACTTTGCGTCAGTGACGGCGATAGTTCTGCCGCCAGAACCGTTCCCGGTCCAAGAGACGTTCGTGACGTTCGCCCCGTCAGTCAGGAAGAACAAGCCATCGATACCCTCCCCGAGACCGTTTGCAGAGTCGTACTGGTTAGCGTAGGTCTGACTGGACAGGGTGGCAGAACCAACCCCGAGCGTCGTCACCGGGTCCGTCGGCTTGGCTGTTGCATCCAAGAGGACAGAATCCAGAGCAGTCGCCCGGATCAAGCCGCTCAGCGTCGAATCTCGTTTGATGAGCGCGGCGATCGCAGACAAACCGCTTTGCAGGGTGATGACGTTGCCGTTAGCACCGTTGCCCATCCACGAGACGGCCTCGACATCGGTGCTCGTGTCCTTGCCGATGGCGCACCAGATGAAAGCTACACCGCTCGCAGAAACCTTCGTGTCGGTGCCGAGGTAGACATCAGATCCGTGAAACCTGATGCCGTTATTGAAACTGTCCTGGTTCGCAATCCCAACCGATCGACCGCACCACTGGCCCTCGATGTGCATGGCCGACTGAACCGCGTGGTTGCCCTTGATGAAGAAGGCGATGGGCTCGAACGGCAGGCTCAGGATGCGGCGGTTTCCGTCCGCGGTGAATGTTCCGGTCTGGATCAGCACGTCATTCCCCGATCTGGAAGTCGAAGGTGGCCGTGCCGCTGAAGCTGGCGTAGAAGCCGTCTATGCAGCGAAGAGGAGATGGCGAGAGCGTCGCCGACTGACCCGCTGAAAGCGTCCCCGTGTAGAGGACCGAGCCACTTGCCGTCCAAGGGTTGTCGTAGATCGTCAAGGTAATGTTGGAGCCTGCGATGCAGTTGATGCCGTCAAGCCGCCCTGGCGAGCCCTTGACGATCTGGGAAGCGGTGATTCGCAGCGCCGACCAAGCCGCTTGTATCCCTCCACCGCCAGCAGCAATCGCGCCTAGAAGCGCTGGCCTCATACCTGGCGGCCCATTGCCGTCTGGAATGCTTGCATAGCTGTGTAGTAGTCCGCGGCCTGCGTTTGATCCATGCCAGTGTCTATTCCGTATCCAGCCAACCGACTCCCGTTTTCCAGGAAACTCGCTGCCGTGCCTGCTGCGTTCTGCGCGAGCACGTAAAGCGCCGCGGCAGGGGTCGATGGTGTCTTGCTGGCTGTGCTTGTTCCGACGGAAACACCGGCCTTGAAGAGCCTCGCCGCGGTGGATGCTGTCCTGACACCGTGCCACAGCGTCGCGGTCAGGCCGCCCGTCGTTTGTGGGCAGTCACCCGGGCTCACGATGTTTTCGCCCCATAGGGAGATGACGCCCCCGGAGGTGGCGCCGGTGTCGCTCAGGTTCCCGCCGATGCGGTATATCTGGGTGGACCCGGCGTTACGCGATCCGATAGGAACGCGGGCCGTTGTGTTGCTCGTCTGCGTGGTCCTGAGATAGACAGAGAGCCCGCCTGTCGCCTCGGTTGGCGTGTAGCCTGTATTGATGCACTTGGTGCTCCCGTCGGTCTGCCAGCCCAGCGATTCGGAGTAGTCCCCCGACACCAGATTGATGTTCGTGTCGGTCGTTCCGCCGGAGGTGTTGACCAATGGAACGAAGGACGCATTGAAGTCGCCAACACACAGATTCAACCTGCGGAACAGCGTCCAGATGCTCGCGGCCTTACAAGCAAGAACGAACGTGTTGACTGCCGCCTGAGTGCCAGCAGAGACCGTGCCCGAGGCGGATGCAACGCGGGTCAGCCACGACTGAACATCGGTGTCTAGAGCGGCGCTACCGCCACCAGCAATCGCCCCCAGTATGGCCGGACGCATTTAGCTACCCGTCACGGCGTAGGTGTCTGCGCCAAGGTAGACCACGGCGAACAGAATGTTGCTTGCCTGCGCGCGAGTCAGCGTGCTAGTGCCACCGTTCAGAGTGACAGGGGCGGTTCTGGCGATCGAGGCGTTTCCTGATGCAGGAGGGCGAACCGCGACGCTGAAGCCCTCGGGGAGCCCGGGAACCATGGTGTACGTGTACGCAGCGGAGAAAACCAGCGTCTTGCCGTTGTCAGTCGCCAGCGCATCACGAGAAGCGCCGATGGTGACAACCTGACCG
>NZ_AZSN01000130.1:0-10321 GCF_000576225.1 Methylibium sp. T29-B
CGAGGAGTCGCTTCCCGCGGCACCGGCCCAGCAGGTCGCGCTGCGCTGATCGCCCGCCTGCGTTCCGGCACGTCGTTGCCGGAGCGGCCGGCAGGGCTCCGGTAAACTGCCGCGGCAGCGCAACCGGCGATACGGCCCCCGAGGCCCGAGGTGGATCTCCACCAGGAAGCGCTGCCGGAAGTTCTGCCTGCTGCAGACCCGTTCCGCCGCGCGCCTGGGCAGCCCCCGGCTGCATCCGCCTCGCGGGTGCGCTGTACTGGGGTCTTCCTGATCGATGAGAACCGCCACCATGTTCGACCGCCAGCAATCCACCGTCGCGAACGTCGACGCCGAGCTTTGGGCCGCCATCCAGGCAGAGAACCGCCGCCAGGAAGAACACATCGAGCTCATCGCGTCCGAGAACTACGCCAGCCCGGCCGTGATGGCGGCGCAGGGCACCCAGCTGACCAACAAGTACGCCGAAGGCTACCCCGGCAAGCGCTACTACGGCGGCTGCGAGAACGTCGACGTGGTGGAGCAACTGGCGATCGACCGGCTCAAGCAGCTGTACGGTGCGGCCTTCGCCAACGTGCAGCCCAACTCAGGCTCACAGGCCAACCAGGGCGCGTTCTTCGCGCTGCTGCAGCCTGGCGACACCATCATGGGCATGAGCCTCGCCGAGGGCGGCCACCTGACGCACGGCATGGCGCTCAACATGAGCGGCAAGTGGTTCAAGGTGGTCAGCTACGGCCTCGACGCCAAGGAAGAGATCGACTACGACGCGATGGAACGGCTGGCCCACGAGCACAAGCCCAAGCTCATCATCGCCGGGGCGTCGGCCTATGCGCTGCGCATCGACTTCGAGCGCTTCGCCAAGGTGGCCAAGGCCGTGGGGGCCTACTTCATGGTCGACATGGCGCACTACGCCGGCCTGATCGCCGCGGGCGTCTACCCGAACCCGGTGCCGTTCGCCGACGTGGTGACCTCCACCACGCACAAGAGCCTGCGCGGGCCGCGCGGCGGGATCATCCTGGCGAACAACGAGGACATCGCGAAGAAGATCAACAGCGCGATCTTCCCCGGCCTGCAGGGTGGCCCGCTGATGCACGTGATCGCGGCCAAGGCGGTGGCGTTCAAGGAGGCGCTGCAGCCCGAGTTCAAGGCCTACCAGCAACAGGTGGTGAAGAACGCCGACGCCCTGGCGCGCACGCTGACCGAGCGCGGCCTGCGCATCGTGTCGGGCCGCACCGAGAGCCACGTGATGCTGGTCGACCTGCGTCCCAAGGGCCTGACCGGCAAGGAAGCGGAGGCCATCCTCGGCCAGGCGCACATGACCTGCAACAAGAACGGCATCCCGAACGATCCGCAGAAGCCGATGGTCACCAGCGGCATCCGCCTGGGCAGCCCGGCGATGACGACGCGCGGTTTCGGAGTGGAACAGGCGGTCCGGACCGCGCACCTGATCGCCGACGTGCTCGACCGACCGCACGACGAGAGCAACCTGGCCGACGTGCGCGCCAAGGTGGCGCTGCTGACGCGCGAGTTCCCGGTCTACCGTTGAGCCTGCCGGCGCCTCGCGGACTCCCTCCTCGCCTTCCGGCCTGAGCTGAGTGCGCTGCCCCTTCTGCGGCCACGAGGACACCCAGGTCGCCGAGACCCGGGAGTCCGACGAAGGCGACGTGATCCGTCGCCGGCGTCGCTGCCCGTCCTGTGACAAGCGCTTCACGACCTACGAGCGCGCCGAGCTGGCAATGCCGGCGATCGTGAAGAAGGATGGCAGCCGCAGCGAATTCGATCGCAGCAAGATCCGCGCGTCGATGATGCTGGCGCTGCGCAAGCGGCCTGTGAGCATCGACCAGGTCGAGGCCGCCCTCGGGCGCATCGAGGAGAAGATGCTCGCCACCGCCGCCAACGAGGTGCCGTCCGCGAAGATCGGCGAGATGGTGATGCGCGAGCTGAAGAAGCTCGACAAGGTGGCTTACGTGCGCTTCGCGTCGGTGTACCGGAGCTTCGAGGGCGTCGACGAATTCAGCCGCCTCATCAAGGACATTTGAACCCCCGAGCCTGTCACAGCCTCTGAGGCAGCGGCGGCAGCGCTTCCCTCCCCGCTTCCCCCGACGGGGCGACGCGCCACCCAGGCTGCAAGCCTAGATTCGCCTGCATCGTCACCACGATGTCCAGGAGAGGCCATGCGAACGCCGCAACGGGGATTCACCTTCATCGAGACGGGCGCCACGCTCGCCATCCTGGCGATCGCTGCAACCCTCGCGATCCCTGGCTTCCAGGATCTGCTGCAGCGAAGGCACACGGAAGGCGTGGCCACCGAGCTCGCCACCGACCTGCAGTTCCTGCGCTCCGAAGCGGTCGCCCGCAATCAGACGCTGCGCGCCAGCTTCTCCGCGTTGCCCGGCGGTGGCAGCTGCTACCTGCTGCACTCGGGTGCCGCGGCGGCCTGCCGTTGCCAGCCCGACGGCAGTCCGTCCTGCAGCGGCGACGCGCAGCAGATCAAGGCGGTGCCCCTGCCGGCCGGTAGCCGCGTCAGCGTGCAGGCCAACGTGGGCTCCATCGTCTACGACCCGCGGCACGGCACCAGCACGCCGGCCGCGACGATCCGCGTCACGGGTCTGGACGGCCGCGCGGTGCACCACGTGGTGAACATCATGGGCCGAGTTCGCTCGTGCTCCCCTCGTGCCGAGTTCGGCGGCTACCGCGCCTGCTGAGCCATGGCGCCCCGCCCGGGCATGACCGCCGCACGCGGTCTGAGCCTCGTCGAACTGGTGATCGTGCTGCTTGTCGTCGGCATCCTCGCGGTGATCGCCTATCCCAGCTTCATGGCGCAGTTGCTCAAGACCCGCCGCATCGAGGCCATCGCCGCGCTGGCCCAGGTACAGCAGGCTCAGGAACGCTGGCGCGCGAATCACACGACGTACGCCGACACCCTCGCGGCGCTCGGTCTGTCGTCGCCCGCGTCCGGCCGCTACCTGATCACGATCGACCACGGCGCGGTCGACGGCTACACGGCCACGGCCCGTGCCGTCGGTGCGCAAGCGGTCGACACGGCCTGCACCAGCCTGAGTCTCACGCTGGGCGGCGGCACCACCCGCCACGCATCGACCGGCTCCGCGCTCGCAAGCGTCTGCTGGAACCGGTGAGCCCGCATGGCCGACGCACGGATGTCCCGGCGGAGAAATCTCGCGTCCCAGCGCGGCCTGTCGCTGGTCGAACTGCTCGTCGGCTTCGCGGTCGCGCTCTTCGTTGTCATCGGCAGCATCGCCCTGCTCGTCGACCAGTTGCGCGACAGCCGCCGCCTGTTGCTCGAGGCGCGCGTTCACCAGGATCTGCGGGCCGCGGCTGATCTGATCACGCGCGATCTGCGCCGTGCCGGCTACTGGCAGCACGCGCCAGCCGGCGGGGCCAACCCGTACGAGGAAGTCACGACGGCCGGTCCCGAGACCGCGGCGGTCGTGCGCTACAGCTTTTCTCGCGACGCTCTCGAGAACGACAGCGTCGATGCCGCGGAGGCCACCGGCTTCCGACTCGGCGGAGACACGTTGCAGACGCTGAACGGAGGAAGCTGGCAGGCGATGACCGACCCCGGCACCGTGCGCATCACGCATTTTCGATCAGCCCGCGGGTCAGCGTCGTCCCGCTCGGCCAGTTCTGCATGCCGGCCTGCGCGGTCGGCACGGCGGGCTGCCCCGTGCTGTCGCTGCGCAGCTACGTGATCGAGTTGCGCGGGCGCTCCGCGACCGACGCCGCCGTGCAGCGCGAGATCCGGCAGACCGTGCGCGTTCGCAACGATGCGCTGCCGATCGGGTCCTGTCCCGCCCCGACCACATGAAGACCGGCCGCACACCCCAGCAAGGCGCCGCCGCGCTGGCCGTCGTGATGATCCTGTTGCTGGCGATGACCATCCTGGCCGCCTTTGCGAACCGCAGCCTGCTCTTCGAGCAGCGGAGTTCGGCCAATCAATACCGTTCCACGATCGCTGCCGAGACCGCCGAGGCCGGTCTCGAGTGGGCGCAAGCCCTGCTGAACGACGGTCGCCGCGTCGATGCGCACTGCCTCCCGGCCGCGGACCAGCCCACCTCGTTCCGTGAACGCTATGTCCCGAAGTCCTCACCCGATGCCGCCATCGCGCCCGTCACCACCGTTCGTCCCGGATGCAGCCTGGGCGCGACCGGTCTGACCTGCCATTGCCCGGACGCCGGCGGCTCGGCCGAGTGGACCCGCAACGACCCCAGCTTCACCGTCGAGTTCGCAGCCATCATCGGCGATCCGGAGGCCATCCGAATCACCGCCCGCGGCTGCTCGAGCCGCGGCTCGCAGTGCGTGCCGGGCAGCGACGCCGCACGTGCCGACGCCTCGGCGGCGACGCAGGCCATCTTCAAGCTCCGCCCTACCCTGCGGACAATGCCGGCCGCCGCGCTCACCACCGGGGGCCTTGTGGCCCTCGACGGTTGGCAATTGCTCAACGCCGATTACGCCACGCAAGGCCTGCTGATCGATGCGGGTGGCGCCATCACGCTCGGCGGCACGCCGCCGCTCCTGAGCACGTTGCCGGGCAGCCCGGTCGAGAACGCGCTGATCGAACGCGACGAGGCCTTGGCGCGGCTTGCATCAGCCGATGCGTCGGGCGCGGCCTTCTTTTCCGCGCTGTTCGGCAGCACGCCTGCGCAGTTCGCCGCGGCTCCTGCGACCCGGCGCATCGCCGGGTGCTCGGCCATCTCCTGCGGCACCGCCCTGCGAACGGCCTACGCAGAGGGCGACACGAGCTTCTTCGTCGATGGCGATCTGCAACTCGACGCCGCCGGCTGGCCCGGCGCTGCGGTCGGCAGCGCGGACCGGCCGCTGCTCCTGGTGGTCGGCGGGGCGCTGCGCTTCAATGGCGGTTTCCCCGCCCACGGTCTGATCTACGCAGCCGAAAGCAGCTTCGACCCCGGTGGTGCCATCGATCTGCAAGGGGCGCTCGTGGCACGAGGCAACCTCGCAGGCAGCAGCAACGGCCGTATCACCTACAACTCGCCGGTGCTGCGGCAGCTGCGGTCCGCAGCCGGACCGTGGGTGCGCGTGCCCGGCAGCTGGCGTGACGGTCGGTGTGCCGACGGCGATCCCGCCCGGCCCTGCGACTTGCTGCCCTGAAGCGCAATGCACACACTCGGAGCACGACATCAAGCCGCCGGCTTCACCCTGGTCGAGGTGCTGATCGCCGTCGTCGTTGTGTCGATCGGTGCGCTCGCCCTCGGCAGCCTGCAGGTCGCACTGTCTCGCCATGCGGATGCCGCCCGCCAGCGCACCGAAGCCACCCAGCTCGCCATCTCCAGGCTGGAGGAGTTGCGCAGCTTCGAGCAGGTGCTCACCGAAGCCGGCAAGCAGGCCTATGCCGATCTCCTCAGCGGCAGCGACCAACCCCTCATCGACAGCAACACGCGCTTCGAGCGCCAATGGCAAATACAAGGCACGGCCGACGATCCCTATCGCCGCGTCGACGTGCAAGTCACATGGGCCGACCGCAGCGGCGACACGCGCCAGACCTTCGTCAGGCTGGGCTCGCTGATCGCACGCGCGGAACCTGCCGACGGCGGCAGCCTGGGCCTGCCCCGGGTCGACGTCGCCGCACTGCTGCGTCCGAAGGCCGGGCGCTCGACATCCCGATCGAGGCCGAGCGACTGACCGGCGCGAACCGCGGCCGCAGCGTTCTGCGCTGGCAGGGTGCCAGCGGCGGCTTCCTGGTGTTCGACGACAGCTCCGGCGCGGTGATCGCGCAATGCACGACGCGCCGGACGACCACACCGACATCGCGGCCACCTGTACCCCACTGCAGGCACTGCTGCTGCGCGGCGATCTATCGGGCTCCTGGGCCGCCGCCGTGACCGGCCTCTCTTTCAGCGCCACGCAGCATCTGCTGGCGGTGCCCGACTGTCATGTGGCCGACGCCGTCAGCCACAACGACGGTCGGCCCATCGCCGGCGTGCGCTCCTATGCCTGCCTGATGCGTGCGGGCGATCACGACACCGATCCGGGCACGCCACGCGCCTGGTCGGGACAGTCCCGCATCGCGCCCGAGCCCGCCGGCACGCAGCTCGTGTGCCGCTACACCACTGCGCCCTCGACGACGCGCAACGAGGAGCATCCGGCCCTCTACAGTCTCGTGACTCGATCGCTTCACCACCAGAACTTCCTGCTGCTGGACACCGGGGCCTGCCCGGCCGGGACCGCGCCGCACCAGCCGTGAAGCCGAACGCGAGTGACGCCGGCTCTGCGTCACCCTGCCGGCCTCGCGTATCGTCGAGGGCGTGAAGCTCACTCCCTCCGAATCCTGGGCGCTCGCGCTGCGCAACGCCAACGAAGCCATCGGCCTGTCCGATCCCAACCCCCGGGTCGGCTGCGTCATCACCGCCCCCGACGGTCGCCTGCTGGCCAGCGGACACACGCAGCGCGCCGGCTCGGCGCACGCCGAGGTGTCGGCACTGCGTGCGGCGCAGGCCGCGGGCCACACGGTGCGCGGCGGCACCGCCTGGGTCACGCTCGAGCCCTGCTCGCACCACGGCCGCACCCCGCCCTGCTGCGATGCGCTGGTCGAGGCCGGCGTGGCCCACGTGATGGTGGCGCTGCAGGACCCGAATCCGCTGGTCGCCGGTCACGGCATCGGCCGGCTGCGGGCGGCCGGCATCGACGTGACGGTGCTGGCGCCCGGCGACCCGGTTGCAATCGCCGCGCGCGAGCTGAATATCGGCTTCCTCTCCCGCATGCTGCGCCAGCGGCCGTGGGTGCGCCTGAAGATCGCCGCGTCGCTCGACGGACGCACGGCGCTCGACAACGGCCTGAGCCAGTGGATCACCGGCGATGCCGCCCGCACCGACGGCCACGCCTACCGCAAGCGGGCCGGGGCGGTGCTCACCGGCATCGGCACCGTGATCGACGACGACCCGCGGCTCGACGTGCGGCTCGTCGACACCGTGCTGCAGCCGTGCCGGGTCGTCGTCGACTCCAAGCTCGACATCGCGCTCGACGCCCGCATCCTCGCGCCACCGGGCGAGCGGCTGGTCTACACGGCCAGCGCACTGGCCCGCCATGCGGCGCCGAAGGTCCGTGAACTGGCCGAACAGGGCGTGTCGGTGCTGGCCTGTGCCAACGCCGACGGCAAGGTCGATCTGGGCGCGATGCTCGACGACCTGGCGCGGCGCGAGATCAACGAACTGCATGTCGAGGCGGGCAGCAAGCTCAGCGGCTCCTTCGTGCGGGCGGGCCTGGTCGACGAGTTCCTCGTCTACCTGGCGCCGCTGATGCTCGGTGCGGGTCGCGAGATGGCGCGCTTCGGTCCGCTCACTGCACTGACCGAGGGCCTGGCGCTCGAGTTCGTCAGTGTCGAGCGCGTCGGGGCTGATCTGCGCCTGATCGCCCGGCCGCCGGGCCGTGCCGATTTCTGAGCGTCGGCCCGAAGCTGCGCTTGCCCCCGCCGCAGCGGCAGGGCTGCGACGCTGAGACAATCGGAGCCATGTTCACCGGCATCATCAGCGGCCTGGGCCGCCTCAGCAAGGTCGCGCCGCTCGGCGCCGACCCGTCCCACGGCAAGCGCCTCACCATCGCCACGCCGCCGGGCTACCTGGCCGACGTGCAGTTGGGCGACAGCATCGCGCTCAACGGCGCCTGCATGACCGTCACGGCCTTCGACGCGGAGGCGGACTGGTTCACGGTCGACATCTCGGCGGAAAGCCTGGACAAGACGGCCGGCCTCGCCGACCCCGGACCGCTCAACCTCGAGAAGGCTCTGCGCGCCAGCGACCGGCTCGGCGGACACCTGGTATCAGGCCACGTCGACGGCGTCGGCACGGTGACGAAGTTCGCGCCGGTCGGCGAATCCTGGGAGCTTTGCATCGCTGCGCCGCAGGCGCTGGGCCGCTACCTCGCCTACAAGGGCTCGATCACCGTCAACGGCGTGAGCCTCACGGTCAACCGCGTCACCGACCACGCCGAGACCACCGAACTCGGCATCAACCTGATCCCGCACACGCTGGAACACACGACGCTCGGCACGCTGAGCGTCGGCGCCCGCGTCAACCTCGAGATCGACCTGATCGCGCGCTACGTCGAGCGCATGCTCGGCAGTCGCTGACGCCGCCGCGCGCCGGCAAGTCCCCCGCGCCGAGGCGACGCGCTCCCGCCCGCGCCGCTCCGACCCGCCACCTACAATCCCGCCATGGCCCTTTCCCCTGTTCCCGAGCTGATCGCCGAGCTCGCCGCCGGCCGCATGGTCATCCTGGTCGACGAGGAAGATCGCGAGAACGAGGGCGACCTCGTGATGGCCGCCGAGCACGTCACGCCCGAAGCCATCAACTTCATGGCGCGCTACGGCCGCGGCCTGATCTGCCTCACGCTCACCCGCGAGCGCTGCGAACGGCTGCAACTGCCGCCGATGGCCGCGCGCAACGGCACACAGCACGGCACCGCCTTCACCGTCTCGATCGAGGCCGCCAGCGGCGTGACCACCGGCATCTCCGCGGCCGACCGCGCACGCACCGTGCAGGCCGCGGTGGCGCGCGACGCGAAGGCAAGCGACCTGGTCCAGCCCGGCCACATCTTCCCGCTGCAGGCGCAGGACGGCGGCGTGCTGATGCGCGCCGGGCACACCGAGGCCGGCTGCGACCTCACGCTGATGGCCGGCCTGACGCCTGCGTCGGTGATCTGCGAGATCATGAAGGACGACGGCACGATGGCCCGGCTGCCCGACCTGGTGCTGTTCGCCAGGGAACACGGGCTCAAGATCGGCAGCATCGCCGACCTGATCGAATACCGCAGCCGCAACGAATCGCTCATCACGCGCGTCGCCCGGCGCGTGCTGGTCACGCCGCAGGGCCCGTTCGATTGCCAGCCTTCCGCGACCGCTCGGGCGCCGTGCACTTGGCGCTGAGCGTGGGGCAATGGGGTGCCGACGACGAGGTGCTGGTGCGAGTGCACGAGCCGCTGTCGGTGCTGGACCTGCTCGACGCCGGCCGCTGCGGCCATTCGTGGCCGCTGCCACGGGCACTGGCCGCGCTGCGGGCGGCCGAACGTGGCGTGGCGGTCCTGCTGAACTGCGGCGAGGCGGGCAACGGCCTGCTGCAGCAGCTGACCGTGGGCCCCGACGCGCCGCCGACCCCGCGCGGCCAGATGGACCTGCGCACCTACGGCGTGGGCGCGCAGATCCTGCGCGAACTCGGCATCGTCCGCATGAAGCTGCTCGGCAGCCCGCGCCGCATGCCCAGCATGGTGGGCTACGGACTCGAGGTCACCGGCTTCGTCGCCGCCGAATGACACCGCGGCACGCCCTTCCACTTCGAGGTTTCGATGCAAGACGCTGACACCCAGACCACGATCTTCGGCAACACCGTCGCCGAACTCGTCGGCGAGAACCTGCGCATCGGCATCGTGCAGGCGCGCTTCAATGCCGCGCTCACCGACCGCCTGGCCCAGGCCTGCCTGGTCGAGCTGGAGCTGCTGGGCGTGTCGGCCAAGCACATCGAGCACGTGTCGGTACCCGGCGCGCTCGAGATCCCGATCGCACTGCAGGCGATGGCGCGGCGCAAGGACTTCGATGCGCTGATCGCGCTCGGCTGCATCATCCGCGGCGAGACCTACCACTTCGAGCTCGTCAGCAACGAGAGCGGCGCCGGCGTGACGCGCGTTTCGCTCGATCACGCGACCCCGATCGCCAACGCCATCCTCACCGTCGAGAACGAGGACCAGGCCTGGGCCCGCGTCGACGACAAGGGCCGCGATGCCGCGCGCGTCGCCGTCGAGATGGTCAATCTGATGGAAGAGCTTTCGTGACCCTCAAGACACCGACGGCAGCGTGCCGTCGCCCGCTCCGGCGTCGACCGCCGCCCGCCCTGGCGGCCGCAAGCCGGCGCAGAAGTCCTCGCGTCGGCGTTCGCGCGAGTTCGCGCTGCAGGGCCTGTACCAATGGCTGGTGTCGGGCAGCGAAGCCGTCGTGATCGAGGCCCACATGCGCGAGCTCGACGGCTTCAAGCAGGCCGACGCGGCGCACTTCGACGCCCTGCTGCACGGCTGCGTGGCCGAAGCCGCCGCCCTCGACGCAGTGCTGGCTCGCCACGTGGACCGCAAGACCACCGAGCTGTCGCCGATCGAGCACGGCGTGCTGATGATCGGCGCCTACGAGCTCAAGCACTGCATCGACATCCCCTACCGCGTCGCGATCAACGAGGCGGTGGAACTCGCCAAGAGCTTCGGCGGCACCGATGGCCACAAGTACGTCAACGGCGTGCTCGACAAGGCCGCCGCCGACCTGCGCCCGCTCGAAGTGCAGGCGCGGCGCGCGGCCCCGCCGCGCGACTGAGCTGCG